>JAFXBO010000058.1 GCA_017521775.1 Clostridia bacterium
CCACGCTCTTACCTCAGGCTCACCTGCTGTAAGATAACAGATAAGCCCCAATAGCTTATAGCTTGCCTTGATTAATCTGTCAAGTCCTGATTCGCTCATACCAAGCTCCTCTAAAAACAGCTGCTTTTCTTCAGGCTCCAACTGAGAAACCTCTTCTTCAATTCTTGCAGAAACAGGCATAACTATTGAACTCTCACCCTTTGCAATCTCTTCAACCTTTTGAACATAAGGATTGTTTTCAATACCTTTTGAAAAATCATCCTCTGATACATTTGCAGCATACAAAACAGGCTTCATCGAAATAAGGGCGATTTCTCTCATTATAAGCTCTTCCTCAGTTGTGTAATCAAGACTTCTTGCAGGCTTTCCATTCTCCAGAGTTTGCTTAACTCTTTCCAAAAGTGCAAGCTCACCTGCTAAGCTCTTGTCACCTTTCATAAGCTTCTTTGTCCTCTCAATTCTTCTTTCCAATATTTCAACATCGGAAAAAATCAGTTCAAGATTTATTGTTTCAATATCTCTTGCAGGGTCAACCGATCCGTCAACATGAGTTATGTTTGTATCTTCAAAACAACGAACAACATGAACAATTGCATCAACCTCTCTTATGTGTGAAAGAAATTTGTTTCCAAGTCCCTCTCCCTTTGATGCACCCTTAACAAGTCCTGCAATATCCACAAATTCTATATATGCGTGTGTTATTTTTTTAGGATTATACATCTTTGCAAGCGCATCAATTCTTTCGTCAGGAACATCAACAATCCCTACATTCGGTTCAATCGTACAGAACGGATAATTTGCTGATTCTGCCCCTGCTTGTGTTATTGCATTAAATAATGTTGATTTTCCGACATTTGGTAGCCCTACTATACCTAATTTCATTTTATATCTCCTCTATCCTTTGTTATATGCAATTTATTTAACATATGGTATTATATCACATTAACTTTGATTTATCAATAGAAACATTTCTTTTTTATAAACAAAGGGACAGTTCATACGAACTGTCCCAATAGTTTGTAATATTAGTTTTTAAAGAAATTATACATTATTTGCGCAAACTCTGCTCTTGTAGTGCTACCCTTTGGATCTAACATAGAATTTGACTTACCTCTTACCATTCCACTTCCAACTGCATACTTCATAGCAGGAACCGCATATGCAGAAACTTTGTCTGCATCATTAAATGCGTCAAGACTTGTATTTTCTACAACTGATAAATCATATCCCTTGAATTGTGCATATCTGTAGATAACAGCTACCATCTGTTCTCTTGTAATATTCAAGAATGGAGCAAATTCAGTATCTGATACTCCCTTTACTATATCATTCTCTTTTGCCCAGATTACTGCATTCTTGTAGTATGAAGGAAGATCAACATCTGAGAATGGAATACTTCTGTCTACCGGAGGTTCACCTTCAATACGATATATTACTGTAACAAGTTGTGCTCTTGTCAAAGTGTCATCCGGAGCAAACTCATTGTCTGAGATACCTTTCATAATGCCATTATCATACACATATTCTACTGCGTCATAGTACCAATCATTCACATCAACATCCATAAAGAATTTATCTGTACCTTCTTGGTCTTCTGATTTTTCCTCAATCCATTTTGCATAAAGAACAAAAGACTTTGTTACTTTGCTTGAGAAATCATATTCATTCTTTAAGGCTTCATCTGTGTACCAACCAGCGAACTCATAACCTTCCTTAGTCGGATCTTCAGGCTTTTCAATAACTTCGCCTGATTTCACCCTCTGTGACTCTATTGTTTCAGCACCATCTGTTTCAAATCTAACAGTATAGGTTACAACTCCGCCTCCTAAACTGCTTGAGGTAGGTCTTGTAAGTTTTTCAACTACCTCTGTCTTTGTTGCTCCACATCCTGTTGCTGTACATGTATATGTCTTTTCACCTGTTGATGAGTATGTAGGTTCTGTTGTCACTTCACCATCATTCCATGTATGTGGTTCTGTTACTGTGTCGTCACAAGCACATACTTTTTTATGAGTTTCATCATCAACTTTTATCCAGTCACCATAAGAATGTCCACTTAATGTTTCTCCACAGATATCACAGTCGTGGTCATTATCATTATCTGCACATTGACTTAATTCTGCACCACAGACATCACAATCGTGGTCATTGTTGTTATCTGCACATTGGCTTAATTCTGCACCACAAACATCACAATCGTGGTCGTTGTTGTTATCTGCACATTGGCTTAATTCAGCGCCACAAACATCACAATCGTGGTCATTGTTGTTATCTGCACATTGGCTTAATTCAGCGCCACAAACATCACAATCGTGGTCATTGTTGTTATCTGCACATTGACTTAATTCTGCACCACAAACATCACAATCGTGGTCATTGTTGTTATCTGCACATTGACTTAATTCTGCACCACAGATGTCACAATCATGGTCATTGTTATTATCTGCACATACACTTACTGGTTCGCCACAGATATCACAGTTGTGGTCGTTATTTTCATCTTTGCATTCACAGTCCGGATCATCTACTGGTGGCTTTTCTCCTGATGG
>JAFXBO010000008.1 GCA_017521775.1 Clostridia bacterium
AAATATATAAAAAAATGACAGAGTTTTAACTCTGTCATTTTTTAAATTAAGCCTTATCAATTGAACCGAAAAGCTCCATTTTTTCTTTAACTATTTCTTTAATTGCTTCAAAACCAGGAGCAAGAATCTTTCTTGGGTCAAAACCTTTACCAATAAGGTCTTTGCCTTCTTCAATGTACTTTCTTGTTGCGGCTTGGAAATAAAGCTGACACTCGGTGTTAACATTAATTTTTGCAACTCCTAATGAAATTGCTGTCTTAATCATATCTGCAGGAATTCCTGTGCCACCATGAAGAACCAACGGAAGGTCGCCAATTAGTTTTTTAGTCGCTCCTAGAGCATCAAAGTCAAGACCTTTCCAGTTTTCAGGGTATTTTCCGTGGATATTACCTATACCTGCTGCAAGGAAATCAACGCCAAGATCAGCAATTTTTTTGCATTCTTCAGGATCTGCAACTTCGCCAGCACCAATAACACCATCTTCTTCTCCTCCGATTGAGCCAACTTCTGCCTCAATAGATATACCCTTTGAATGACAAATGTTAACAAGTTCAGTTGTTTTTTGAACATTTTCTTCAATTGGGAAGTGTGAGCCATCAAACATAACTGATGAGAAACCTGCATCAATGCATTTTAAACAAGCATCATATGAACCGTGGTCCAAATGAAGTGCAACAGGAACTGTGATATTTAAATCTTCAATCATTGCCTTAACCATAGCGGCTACTGTCTTCATACCTGTCATATACTTTCCTGCACCCTCTGATACACCCAAAATAACTGGAGAGTTATTTTCTTGTGCAGTTTGAAGAATGGCTTTTGTCCATTCAAGGTTGTTGATGTTAAACTGTCCTACGGCATATTTACCTTTAACAGCATCTTGTAGCATTTTTGTTGCTGATACTAACATTATATTTCCTCCTTAAAATTATATATATAAAATTGCATAGCAATTTTCTTATAAGATTATATCTGATAATTTAGACAAATTGTTAAGAGTTTCGGTATTTGCTTTAAAAGTTGCCACTCTGTTACAACTCTTACACCTAAGAGAAACCGAATCGGTGTTAATGCTTATCGCAATATTATTATTTTCACATTCACAATGTATTCTATTTTCACATGAATATGTGTTGATGAGCTCAACAAGTTCAAATAATATATCAAGTTCATCATATATTTCATCGTTATTAACAACGATTCCTGCGATGATTTCAGCTTGTAAGTTGTGTTCTTTTTTTAACATCTCTGTATCTTTTCCTATAAAAATAATGCCAAATCCGGATTGAGGACAATTAAGAATTAATAAATCTTTATTCCAAATTGTTTTTTTGGAGAGAGTAAAGGTATGCTCATCTCCACATATCGGACAATCGATTATAAATTTGTATTTATCCTTTGATGCAAGAATAAGCGCATTATTACAATGACAATTTTTATTGCTGCAAAAAAGAGATAAACCATCCTTCTTTTTTATCTCAAATGCAGATAGAGTGCGGAGTGACGATGTTGAGCACTCAGGACAAATATACAGCATTGAGGTTGTTAGATTTGTAATCATAAAAACTACTCCGATATTGCTAAATTTTTATAAACCAATTTTTTGCTCTCTTGCATAGTAGAATAGATATTGTTGAGCATATCCACCAAGTTTTCCAAACTTTTCCTGGGAGAATTTTTGAATAATTTCAATTGTCTGTTCTTCTTCAAAATAGAAATGTTCAACAACTCGTTTAATCCAAACATCAACAGGAAAACTGTTTCTTTTTGATAAAGCAAACAACAGTATGCAATCTGCAACCTTATTTCCAATACCATTAATCCTCATTAGTTCTTTTTTTGCTGATTTGTAATCAAGTAATTCAAAATAAGCGTCATTAAAATCATTCATAAAAAATTCTGCTGCAGATATAATATATTTATCACGAAATCCTGCCTTAATGGGTTCAATTCCACTAATTCCGAGAGAATGAATTTTTTCTGGAGTAGGGAAACTATAATATGTTTCTCCCATATAGTTAATTTCATCTCCGCAGAGTTCACATAGAGTATTAATAATTTTTTTAATCCTCGGAATATTGTTGCTTGCAGAAATAATAAATGACACAACACACTCCCATAAATCCTGATTGAGAATTCTTATGCCATCTCCAAATTCGGTGGCGGATTTTAGTACTGAATCGTTTGAAAGTATTTCTTTTATTTCTTGATAGTTTGTCTTAAAATCAAAATAATTAAACCAAATATTATTAAAATCTTCAATCGATGTGTCATAAAGAGTTACTGTATCATTTTTTTGTGAAATTTTTAGTGCATGCGAATTAGCAACTCCGATATATGCTCCGTCATTTTGCTTATTCCAACGGAAACACTGACCACAGTCGAAAATGTTATCAAGATTAAAATCTTTAATGTTTGTCAATACTAAATTATTATTAATTTCTGATATTCTCATAACAACATTATTATAGCATAAGAAATTAAATATATCAACACCAATAGCGCAAAATTACATAAATTTGTGTAAATTTATGGACAAAATATTTTATTGTGATATAATATCAGTATAAAACATATATTATATATTTAAGGAAATCAATTTGAAAGGATTAATGATATGACAGATAAAGAATTATATGAAAGATTGTCTTATAAGCCTAAAAATGCTTATTATGAAATGAGTGAGAATGAAATTAAAGAAATGCTTGAAATGTGCGATGATTATAAGGTTTATTTGGATGAGGGTAAAACAGAGAGAGAATGTATTAAAATCTCTGAAAAGATGGCAATAGAAAATGGCTTCGTAAAACTTGAGGATAAAAGAAGATTAAAGCCCGGTGATAAGGTCTATAAAATTAACAGAGATAAAAATATATTACTGGCAGTAATTGGAACAGACTCACCTGAAGATGGCTTTAATATTGTCGGAGCACATATAGACTCTCCAAGGCTTGATTTAAAGCAAAATCCGCTTTATGAAAGTAACGAAATGGCATTATTAAAAACTCACTATTATGGTGGTATTAAAAAGTATCAATGGACAGCAATTCCTCTTGCACTTCACGGAGTTGTTTATACAAAGAGTGGGGAGAAGGTTGAAATCAAAATAGGAGAAAAGGAAACTGACCCTGTTTTCTGTATAACAGATTTATTGCCTCATCTTGCAAAAGACCAGATGGCAAAGAAGCTTTCTGATGGAATTGAGGGAGAGGCGTTAAATATTTTAATAGGTGGTATGGGAGTAAATAGTGAGGATATTTCTGAAAAGGTTAAATTTAAAATTCTTTCGATATTGAATTCATTATATGGAATTCACGAGGAAGATTTCTTTACTGCCGAATTAGAGGTTGTACCTGCATTTAAGGCAAGAAATGTTGGTTTTGATGAGAGCTTTATAGGTGGCTATGGTCAAGATGACAGAGTTTGTGCTTTTACTGCTCTAAAAGGCATCTTTGATATTGATGCACCGAAAAAAACCGCAGTATGCTTATTGGTTGATAAAGAGGAGATTGGCTCAACCGGTAACACAGGTATGCTATCTAAATTTTTTGAAATGACAATAGCAGAATTGACTGCAAAAATAATGTCTAAGTCGGATATCATATCAATAAACAATGCAATAAGCAATTCTGCTTGTTTATCATCAGATGTTGGTGCAGCTGTTGACCCTAATTATGAAACTGTTTATGAAAAAAATAACTCTGCATTTGCAGGCCATGGTATGATTTTGATGAAATATACAGGTTCAAGAGGTAAATCAGGTGCAAGTGATGCTTCTGCCGAGTTTGTTTATGAGCTTGTAAATATTTTCAATAATAATGGCGTTGTATGGCAATCGGGAGAACTTGGAAAAGTTGACCAGGGTGGTGGAGGAACGATTGCAATGTATGTTGGTAATCTTAATATGAATGTTATCGATTGCGGAGTTCCTGTTTTGAGTATGCACTCTCCGTTTGAGATAACTGCAAAGAGCGATATTTATATGGCGTATAAGTCATATGTGGCGTTTTATAAGGATAGATAAGATAATAGACTGTAATAGGGAAAAGTAAAATGAATTTGGAAATTATTAAGGGTGCAATTACTTCACCAAAAACCGAAGAGTGCATCAGGAGAATGAAAGAAATTAAGAAAAACAAGCCTTTCGACAAGGTTTTGTTTGTTGTGCCCGAACAATTTTCATATTCAGCTCAAAAGCTTATTACAAGTCATTTTGGTGGAACGGGATTAAATAATCTTGAAGTTATGACAATGACTCAACTAACTGACAGATATTTAAACAGAGTAAGAAAAAATTATCTTACTGATTCGGGAAAGGCTGTACTGATACAAAAGGCAATAAACGAAATCAATAAAGAAGACAGTTTATATGGTGGATGTCTTGATAAACCTGGGTTTGCAAGTACAATGTCAGACCTTATTACTGAATTAAATAAATGCCTTATTACTCCTTCTATTCTTTCAGAATGTGCAAAAAAAACTGAAAACGCTATGTTAAAGAGAAAACTAACATCTGTTGCTGATATTTACTCAAGATATAAAGACTTATATTCTGATAAGTTTTATGATGCAGATGAGGATTTAACAGAGCTTGCATATGTAATTCTAAATAAAGGGATATTTAGTGATACACATATATTTATCGATGGTTTTTCGGACTTTTTTCCTAAGCATTACAGAGTGATTGAAAGTATGTTAAAAACAGCAAAATCTTTGACAATCACTTTACCAATTGATGAAAACAATGAAACATCTAAAATTCCAACTGACACACTAAATCGACTTAATAGAATGTTTATAAATAATTCATTATCACCTGTTATATCATGTGTAAATGATGATGAGGATTATTTTAAGTCGGAAGAAATGAAGTTCTATTATGATAGCTATTCTTGTTTTAATAAGAGGAGCTTTGTTCCTTATGATAAAAAAACTAATGACATTAAATTGTTTTATGCTAAAGACCCATATAGCGAGGTCGAGAATGTTGCAAAAAACATCAGGTATCTTGTCGATGAAAAGGGGTATCGCTATAGAGATATTTCTGTTAGTGTAGGTAATTCACAAGATTATATCGGAATTATACAGGCAGTTTTTAATCTTTATAATATTAAATATTTTACTGATGTAAAGTTATCTATAGTAGATCATCCTGTTGTTCTTACCATTATATCTTTATTTGATATAATTAAGGAAAACTGGAGCTATGATTCAGTTTTCAGATATTTAAAGACAGGCTATATCTATAAAAAAGAAGATGAGATATCTTCATTTTGCGAGGATGATATTGATTTTCTTGATTATTATGTCTTAAAATATGGAATTAAAGGTAAAAAGAAATGGCTTGAAGATAAGTGGGAACTAAATTCTTCAAGCATCTCTGATGCACTATCCGAGCGTCAGGATGAGAGCCAAGAAGAAAAAGCTTTAAGAGTGGATGAAATCAGGAAGGAATTAGTAACACCTATAAAGAATTTTATTAAAAAAACATCAGGCAGAAATACAGTTATAAATATTGCAACTGCACTGTTTGAATTTATGGAGGAAATTCATCTGTATGAAGGTCTTACAATGGAAATAAAAAGGCTTTCAGAAAATGATATGATTAACGAAGCACAACAATTATCGCAGGTGTGGAATTTGTTGGTTGGC
>JAFXBO010000009.1 GCA_017521775.1 Clostridia bacterium
AAACAAAATCAAACTGACTTTTAAACCAATCGGATACTCATTAATATCTCTTTCTCTCACTGACAAGGAAAAGATGGTTATAAGTTGTTCTACCAATACCCTCGCTCGATTATAAAGAGAGTTCATAGAAAATATCATACTTTTACATCGCAAACCTAATACAAACAGGTTTATATATTCTTATCATTAACTTATTACAAACCCTGATAAATAAAATAATTATGGCTGATTTTGAAATTATCAATGGCGTTGCTATTATTCCTGAAGGAACAACAGAAATTGGAGAGGATGCCTTCTGTGACTGCAAAACACTTAAGAGTGTAATTATACCTAACTCGGTTACTAAAATTGGTGAATTTGCTTTTGAAGGTTGCGAAGCTCTTGAGAATGTAATTATCCCCAACTCAGTTACTGAAATTGAGTGGGGCACCTTCAAGGGCTGCACTAACTTAACCTCAATAACCATCCCTAACTCGGTAAAAGAAATTGGAGAGGATGCCTTCTGGGGTTGCACTAACTTAACATCAATAACTATCTCTAATTCGGTTACTGATATTGGAAGAGAAGCCTTTTATAAGTGCTCTGGTTTAACCTCAATTACGATTCCAAAATCGGTTACTATGATTAGATCGGGAGGTTTTAAATATTGCACTGCCCTAACTGAAATTAAAGTTGCAGAGGATAACTCTGTATATGACTCACGTGAGGGTTGTAATGCTATAATTGAAACAGCAACTAACACACTAATTGCAGGTTGTAAATCTACAATCATTCCCAACTCGGTAACAGATATTGGATGGGGTGCCTTCTCTTGTTGCACAAGTTTAACCAAAATCACTATTCCTAACTCGGTAACAGAGATTGAATGGGAAGCCTTTAAAGGTTGCAAAGCTCTTGAGAATGTAATTATGCCTAACTCAGTTATTGAAATTAAAGATAATGTCTTTGTGTATTGCTCTGGTTTAACTAAGATTAAAGTTGCAGAGGATAACCCTGTATATGACTCACGTGAGGGTTGCAATGCTTTAATAGAGACTGCTACTAACAAACTAATTGCAGGTTGTAAATCAACTATCATTCCCAACTCTGTAACAGAAATTGGAGAGAGAGCATTTGTGGGTTGCTCTGGTTTAACTGAGATTACTATCCCTAACTCGGTAACAGATATTGGATGGGGTGCCTTTAATAGTTGCGAAGCACTTGAGAATGTGATTATCCCTAATTCTGTTATTAAAATTAAAAATTATGCCTTCTCTGATTGCTCAGGTTTAACTGAAATTAAAGTTGCAGAGGATAACCCTGTATATGACTCACGCGAGGGTTGCAATGCTATAATTGAAACTGCTACTAACAAACTAATTGCAGGATGCAAATCTACAATTATTCCTAACTCGATTATTTGTATTAACGAGGGAGCCTTTGAAGATTGCAAATCACTTGAGAATGTAATTATCCCCAACTCGGTTACTGATATTGGGGATTGGGCTTTCAAAGATTGCGTGGGTTTAACCTCAATTACTATTCCCAACTCGGTAACAGAAATTGGATACGAAACTTTTGAGGGTTGCTCTGGCTTAACTGAGATTACTATCCCTAACTCGGTAACAGAAATTGAAGAGAATGCATTCAAAGGTTGCAAAAGTTTAACTGAGATTACGATCCCAAAATCGGTAACAAGGATTGGAGAGAGAGCATTTGAGGGTTGCACAGGCTTAACGAAGATTATTATCCCTAACTCGGTAAAAAAA
>JAFXBO010000059.1 GCA_017521775.1 Clostridia bacterium
ATATTGCTTATATTAAGATATACGAAGGTCTTGGGAAAAACCTTTCATCTGAGGATAAATCAGAAATTGAAAATATTAAAAAAGATATTATCGGAGAATATTCCGAAGCTGGATATGATGAATTCTTAAAGGAAAATAATATTACTGATGAATTTGTTGATATGCTGTGTAAGTCAACATATTGTGCCGAGGTTTTATATAATGATATTGCGCAAGAAAAGGGACTTTCCAATGAAGAGCTTGATGTGTATTTTGAGAAATATATTGATGAAAAAATGAAAGAGTTTGGTATCGTTGCATCCGAAGAAAATATATCAAAATAAAAAATTTAATAATTTTATGTATAAATTCTTGTTATTAGTCAATAATACTAATAACCTCACAAAATACATTTAACCCCTTAAATTGGCTCGCTTTAAAAAAGCGGGCCTTTTTTCTTTTGAATATTCTGTCAAAAAAATCACAATTATAGACAAAAATTTTGTAATAGGGTATGATTTTTTACATTTATTATTGCAAAAATCCAAAAATATGTTATAATGATAAGAGTGATTTAATATCAAATTGTAGAATACTGAAAGGAGTATAAAAGATGAAATATTCAAGCGAAGTTGAAGCTATGTGTCCTTTGGCTAAAGGCGCATATCATGGTCCTGCTCCAATTCCTCAGGAAGGAAAGTGGACTCAGGCAAAAGAAGTTAAAGACATTTCAGGTTTGACACACGGAATTGGCTGGTGTGCACCTCAACAGGGTACATGTAAGCTTACTCTTAATGTAAAAGAGGGAATTATACAGGAGGCACTTGTTGAAACAGTTGGATGTTCAGGTATGACACACTCTGCTGCTATGGCTGCTGAAATTCTTGTTGGAAAGACAATTTTGGAAGCTCTTAACACAGACCTTGTTTGTGATGCTATTAACACAGCTATGAGAGAATTGTTCTTGCAAATTGTTTATGGTCGTACTCAAACTGCATTCTCAGAGGATGGTCTTCCAATCGGTGCAGGTCTTGAAGACTTGGGTAAGGGCTTAAGATCACAGGTTGGTACAACTTATGCAACTTTAAATAAAGGTCCAAGATACCTAGAACTTGCTGAAGGCTACATAACAAAGATTGCTGTTGATGATAATGACCAGATTATTGGTTATAAATTCGTTCACCTTGGCAAGATGATGGAAATGATTGCTAAGGGTATGGACGCTAACGAAGCATTGGAAAAAGCAAGCGGACAGTACGGAAGAGTTGACGATGCTGCTAAATTGCTTGACCCAAGACACGAATAATTTGTAGGGAGGTAAGTTGAAATGGCTTTATTTGAAAGTTATGAAAGAAGAATAGATCAAATCAATGCAGAACTTGCAAAGCACGGAATTTCTTCAATTGAAGAAGCAAAACAGATTTGTGATGACAAGGGCATTGATGTATATAATTTAGTAAAGAGCATTCAGCCAATCTGCTTTGAAAATGCTTGTTGGGCATACATCGTAGGTGCTGCTATAGCTATCAAAGAAGGTTGCACAAAGGCTGCTGATGCTGCTGAAAAAATTGGTATCGGTTTGCAGTCTTTCTGTATCCCTGGTTCAGTTGCTGATGACAGAAAAGTTGGTATCGGTCATGGTAACTTGGGAGCTATGCTTCTAAGAGATGAAACAAAGTGTTTCGCATTCTTGGCAGGCCACGAATCATTCGCTGCTGCTGAAGGTGCTATAGGCTTAGCAAGAAGTGCTAACAAGGCAAGAAAAGAAGATTTAAGAGTTATCTTAAACGGTCTTGGTAAGGACGCTGCTCAAATCATTGCAAGAATTAATGGTTTTACTTATGTTCAGACACAATTTGATTATTATACAGGTGAAGTTAAGATTGTTAAAGAAACTGCTTACTCAAACGGCGAGAGAGCAAAAGTTCGTTGCTATGGTTCAGACGATGTTAGAGAAGGTGTTGCTATAATGCATCTTGAAGGTGTTGATGTATCTATCACAGGTAACTCAACTAACCCAACAAGATTCCAACACCCTGTTGCAGGTACATACAAGAAAGAATGTATCGAACAAGGCAAGAAGTATTTCTCAGTTGCATCAGGTGGTGGTACAGGTAGAACACTTCACCCAGATAATATGGCTGCAGGTCCTGCTTCTTATGGTATGACAGATACAATGGGAAGAATGCATAGTGATGCTCAGTTCGCAGGTTCTTCTTCAGTTCCTGCCCACGTTGAAATGATGGGACTTATCGGCGCAGGTAACAACCCAATGGTTGGTATGACTGTTGCAGTTGCAGTTGCTATCGAAGAGGCAATGAAATAATTTAAAAAAGATAAAAAAATCAGACACATCATTTTTATGTGTTTGATTTTTTTATTTGATGCTTAATACAAGTATTGTAATTTATATGTTTATATGTTATACTATAAATATAAAGTTTGAAAGGGTGATTATGTATGTCAACGGATAAAGCAGTTGAAAATGCAGTTGCATCTGTAAAGATGGAAGGTTATCAAATTGATGCCGATTGCATTCAATGGTGCAAACAACTTTTTGAAAACGAAATTGATATAGAACAGTACATTGCTCTTGTAAAACAAAAATCAGGTGTACGCATATGAGTTATAGTTTAGATTCTATTACAGATAATTGTTATAAAGGAACTAATTGTCTTGTCAATAAATTAAATATTCAAGACGAAAAACAGTTATCATCTGTTGAAGCTCATATAAGTCTGGCTAAAATTTTAATACTTCAAAAAAATCCGTTACAGGGGAATTTTGATTTTGAACATTATAAAGCCATTCATAAATTTATATTTGAAGATTTGTATGATTGGGCAGGAAGTGTAAGAACTGTTAATATCTCAAAAAAAGGGACCTCCTTTGCAAATGCCGATAAAATATATAGTCTTGCTGATGCTTGTTTTATGCGACTCAAAAACCAAAACTATTTTAAAAATCTTAATAAGGAAGCTTTTGTGCAAAAGATGTCTGATTTTTATTGTGTTACAAATTATCTTCATCCTTTCAGAGAAGGAAATGGTAGAACACAGAGAGTATTTTTGTCGCAGTTATCACAAAATGCCGGTTACGAAATGAACTTTGCTGCTGTTGATACAGATGAACTAATGATTGCAACAATACAAGCTTCAAATGGTGTTGACACACATTTAAAAACAGTGCTTTATGAGATTATTACATCGATTGATAATTGAATATAAATTCATTTTTCTTTCAGGGAGATAGATAAAACTTGAGTCAGACAATTAATATTAATGTTAATTGTCTGATTTTTTATTTGACATTTAATAGCTATAATGTTATAATTAAGGAGCCAAACAATTTCATAAATAACTAATATAGGAGAAAAAATACCCTGGTAAAAGGTGTATTTTCTCTTTTCCTTTTCTCCTATGATTAGTGAAATTGTTTGGCGACAATGAGGAATACACTTTTTCGGTGCGTTTCTCATTGAGGACGCACTTTTTTATTGGGAGGAGGTAAAATTATGGCTGACTATAAAGAAATGTATTTTCAATTATTTAATAAATTAACAGATGTCATTGAGAAGTTAAAAGAAATTCAATGCAAAATGGAAGATATGTATTCTGATGAGAGTTTTGTTGATGAAGAGTGATTACATAAAAAAATACCCTATCCAAATTGGATAGGGTATTTTGATTTACTATTTAAGCTTATTTTGCAATCTTTTTAATTACGAACAATGTAGCTACTGTAAGAATTGCACCAACAGGGAGCAATATGTAAGCATTTGGAACAAATGCAGCAAGTAAGTACATTACGAATGAAATTGCAGCAACTGTGATTGCATATGGCAATTGAGTTGAAACGTGATTCAAGTGGTCAGAGCAAGCACCTGCTGATGACATAATTGTTGTATCAGAGATAGGTGAGCAGTGGTCACCACAAACAGCACCTGCAAGACAAGCTGACATACCGATAATCATAAACTGGCTGCCTGGCTCAAAGATTGCAGCAACTATAGGAATAAGAATACCAAATGTTCCCCATGATGTTCCTGTTGCAAAAGCAAGTACACAAGCAACAATGAATATGATAGCAGGTAAGAAGTTTGCAAGACCTGCAGCAGCAGAATCCATTAATGCACCAACAAAGTCAGCAGCACCCAAAAGACCTGTCATATTCTTTAGAGCTGTAGCAAATGTCAAAATCAAGATTGCAGGAACCATTGCGATAAATCCCTTTGGAACACATTCCATAGCTTCTTTGAATGTAACAATCTTTCTTAGTATCAAGTAGATGATTGTAAATACTAAAGCAATCAATGCACCCCATGGAAGACCAACAGTTGCGTCTGTGTCACCGAAAGCAGTAACGAAATCAGCGCCTGAGAAGAATCCACCAACATACAATAAACCAAGTATACAAGTAATAACCAATACGATTACAGGCAAGATAAGGTCGATAACTCTTCCTCTTGGATTTGCTTCTTCTTCATTTGTTTCAGCAACTTTTTCTCCGCAAGTGAAGAGGTCACCATTTTCAATTGCATTCTTTTCGTGCAATTTCATCGGACCATAATCAAACTTCATAAGAGTAAGTGCGATGATGAATACAAATGTTAAAAGTGAGTAGAAGTTATATGGAATTGCACGAATGAAAAGTTCAATTCCTGAATAAGCTGTACCCTCTGCAAACTGAGAAACAGCTGCTGCCCATGATGAAACAGGTGCAATCATACAGATTGGAGCTGCAGTTGCATCGATCAAGTATGCAAGCTTTGCTCTTGAAATCTTATGACTGTCAGTTACAGGTCTCATAACACTGCCAACTGTCAAACAGTTGAAATAGTCATCGATAAAGATAAGAACACCAAGAATAAATGTTGCAATTGCTGCACCAACTCTTGATTTGATATGAACCTTTGCCCATCTTCCGAACGCAGCAGAACCACCTGACTTGTTAATCAAAGCAACCATAATGCCAAGAATTACAAGGAACATAAATATTCCTGCTGTTGATGAGATAGCTGCAATTATACCATCATTAACAAGATAATCCATAGCACCTACAATATTCCAGTTAGCAGATAAAAGTCCACCTAAAAGAATACCAATGAATAAAGAAGAATAAACTTCCTTTGTGATAAGTGCAAGAGCGATAGCTAAGAATGGTGGGAACAACGCCATAGGTGTTGAAGCATACATACTTGCACCTTCAGCTGCATCTGCTTTGAAAATAAAAGCACCTGCAACTACAACTATCATTGCAATAATAATAGCAATGACTTTTCCTAAATTTCCTTTTTTCATAAGAAACCTCCTAATATTTAGCATAAACTATAATAATTATTGCATATTTCGACCAAAAAGTCAATAGAATGACAAAAAACTATCACACAAAATTACCAATGTAATAATTATTTTATATAAGATGTGATATACTAATTTTATATTGACTATTTATTGTGAATTTGATATAATTTTGATAACATAAAAAAAGGAGAAAGACTGATATGAATATTACAAATGATATAAAATATGTTGGTGTAAACGACCATGAAGTTGATTTATTTGAGGGGCAGTATATAGTGCCGAATGGTATTTCATATAACTCATATGTAATTATAGACGAAAAGATTGCTGTTATGGATACTGTTGATGCAAGATTTACACACGAATGGCTTGATAATTTACAAAGCGCCCTTGGGGAAAGAGAGCCAGACTATCTAATAGTTCAACATATGGAGCCTGACCATTCTGCAAATATCGTGAACTTTATAAAAACCTATCCAAAGGCAAAATTAGTGTCTTCCGAAAAATCATTTACTATGATGAAAAACTTTTTTGGTAATGATTTTGCAGATAACAGACTTATAGTTGGGGAGGGAGATACCCTTTCTTTAGGAAAACATACTCTTACCTTTGTGACTGCACCGATGGTACACTGGCCTGAGGTAATAGTTACTTATGATGATTATGATAAGGTGTTGTTCTCGGCAGACGGTTTCGGAAAATTCGGAGCACTTGACGTTTCGGAGGACTGGGCTTGTGAGGCAAGAAGATATTATATCGGTATTGTTGGGAAATACGGAAAACAGG
Organism: Clostridia bacterium; assembly: GCA_017521775.1. Classification (GTDB taxonomy): domain Bacteria; phylum Bacillota; class Clostridia; order UBA1381; family UBA1381; genus RGIG1988. Next base: position 6,069 of record JAFXBO010000059.1, read on the forward strand.
TTCAGAATTTGTTAAAAAAGGCAGCTAACCTTGAAATCGAAAAAATTTGCCCGTTGCACGGACCTGTATTGAGTGAAAATCTGGGATATTATCTTGACCTTTACAATAAGTGGTCATCATATGAAGCTGAGTCAGAGGGAATTGTGATTGCATACACATCAGTTTATGGCAATACAAAAAAAGCAGTTTTGCAATTGGCAGATAAGCTAAGAGAAAAGGGTTGCCCTAAGGTTGTTGTAAATGATTTGGCAAGATGTGATATGGCAGAGGCAGTTGAGGATGCATTCAGGTATAATAAGATTATCTTTGCTACAACAACCTATAATGCTGAGATATTCCCATTTATGAGGGAGTTTATAAACCACCTCGTTGAAAGAGATTTTCAGAATAAAACAGTTGCATTTATAGAAAACGGAAGCTGGGCACCTTTGGCAGCAAAGGTTATGAGGGGAATGCTTGAAAAGAGCAAAAATATCACATATGCAGATACAACTGTTAAAATTCTGTCTGCACTAAATGCCGAAAGCTCAAAACAGCTTAATGACCTTGCTGACGAGCTTTGTGCTGATTATATGGCAAGACAGGGTGAAACTGCTAACAAAAATGATTTGTCTGCTTTATTTAATATCGGATACGGACTTTATGTTGTCACATCAAATGACGGCAAAAAGGATAATGGCTTGATTGTGAACACAATCACACAGATTACAAATACTCCGAACAGAATTGCTGTAACAATTAATAAGGACAGCTATTCATATCACACAATAAAACAGACAGGTAAAATGAATGTTAACTGTCTTTCAACAGATGCTCCGTTCAGTGTATTTGAAAATTTTGGATTTAAGAGTGGAAGAAATGTTGATAAATTCAGCAATATGGAAGTATTGCGTTCTGATAATGGATTGGTATTTCTGCCTAAATATATAAACTCATTTATGTCATTAAAGGTTGAGCAGTATGTTGATTTCGATACTCATGGAATGTTTATCTGTTCAATAACTGAGTCAAGAGTTATAACTAATGCAGAAACAATGACTTACACATATTATCAGGACAATGTTAAGCCAAAACCTCAGACAGAGGGCAAAAAAGGGTATGTGTGCAAGATATGCGGATATATATACGAAGGTGATAAATTACCAGAGGACTTTGTTTGCCCATTGTGCAAACACGGGGCTGCAGATTTTGAGAAAATTAAATAAAAATAAAGGGTATCTTCCGATACCCTTTATTTTTTATATATTCTTGTTCTTAATATTTTGAAAAATGATGATATTAAAATCAATCCTAAAGAAATTGCACCACCAATTTTTAAAGTATTAACTAACCCCTCTGCAAAACCCTGGATATCTCCATATAGGCAAGCTTCCATTGTTCGATATATTGTAAGCCCCGGTACAAGAGGGATAATTCCCGGTATTAAAAAGACTGTTGCAGGAGATTTGAAAATTGTGGCTGCAAGCTCGGAATAAAGTGCTATTGATATACCTGATACAAAATATGGTATTACTAAAGAATTAGTAAACATATCAGTAATCAGATAGAACATCCACGCAAAAGCTCCGCACAAAGAAGCAATAACAAGATGTCTCTTTCGCACATTATAAAGTAGTGCAAATCCCATTGATGCAAAAAATGCAGAAACGAATGGTACAAAAATATTTGTCATAATTATTACCTCCACAACATTGATACGCCAACACCAAGTGCAATTGCTGTTGCTATGAATATTGATTCAACGATTTTGGACAATCCCGCAGTATAGTCTGTAGCAACAAAATCTCTTATACAGTTAGTAAACAGAACTCCTGGGACTAATAGCATCAAAACAGAAATTGTTGTTGTCTGAACATTCAGGGTTGGAAGTAGAAGGGATGCTATTTTAATAAGGATAACCGTAGCTGCTGCGCCTGTAGCGTTTGCAAAGAAAGGGTTAGCTTGAAATTTATCTGTTGCCAACATAACAAAACGAAGTAAAAATCCAACAATAAACCCTACGATACACTCCTTTATGCCTCCACCAAAAAAGATAGCAAATGATCCTCCTACAAGTGAATATGCCAAAAAAGAAACCCAGAATGGATAAGAAATATTGGTTTCTATTTGTTTTATTCTCTCTAATAGAACATCATAGGATAGATTATTATTACATATTTCTCTTGAAAGAGCATTATATTGTTCAACGCGTTCAAGATTTGTTTCGAGCTTATGAACTCGTCTGGTTTGCGAAATTGCGTTCCCGTTTTTAACCATTGTTACAACTATTGTTGATGAAATTGCAAAAACATGAACTGCATCCATTTGATATGACAAGCCTATTCTTTCAACAGTGTCTTCAACACGATTTATTTCTCCGCCATATTTTAGTATGTAATAGCCTATGCTTGTCGCAATATCTAAAATCTCTTTTTGAGTTATATTTTCAGACATATTATTTTCTCCTATTCCACAATATTATTACTATAAGATATATCAAAGAGTCTGTCGCACAGATTAAATGCAATTCCCGAGAATATACTTTCCTCCGACTCATTTGTTTGCTTAATGGAGAGTTTTTGGGTAAGAGATGGATATGCTCGTTTATTCATTTCAAACTCAGCCACTTTAATCAGTGACGGACATTCTTCAAAATCGCCGGAATTTATAATTATAACGGATGGATTGAAGATGTTGACAAGGTTTGCAAGTCCTATTCCCAAATACTTTGCACAATCTGAAATTGCCAAAACTGCGTTTTTATCCTCATTTCTATAAAGTTTTTCAAGTTCGGATAATGAGGAGATTTTTTTATTTGAATGTTTTTCGTATACCGAGATTAGTCTTTTGGGTGAACACATTGCCTCAAGACAACCCTTGTTTCCACAAAAACAAGGTTCGCCATCACTCTCAACAGTTGTGTGTCCGATTTCTCCTAAGGTAGAACGAGAGATTGTTGCATTATAAAATTGTACTGCACCAATTCCGTTTGACATATCAACAAATATAGTATTATCCTTTGTGCCGTTACAATTCTTGAAGAAATGCCACATAGCCTTTACAAGAGACAGGTTATCTACAAAAACAGGTAATGATGTTACTTTTTCCAAAGCTTTTTTGATGTCAAATGATTTCCATTTAAGCTGAGAAGATAAAATAAATCGGCTGTCATCAAGAATAAGCCCTGAAACTGACACACCTATACCAAGGATTTTGTCTTTGTTATATCTTTTCATTAACAGACGAATGTTATCACAAAGTTCTGTGATTGTATCTTCAATTGATAGTTTGTCTGTTTCTATTTTGATTTTGTCTTTTGCGTTGCCCTCTAAATCTGTATATGCAATATTGGTATATTTTTCATTAAGATAAATGCATATGAGATTATAATTGGATGGACAAAAGCGTAACAAAACACTTTTTCTTCCTACTCGTCCAACCTTTTCAACTCCACTTTCATATATAAGCCCTATATCCAATAGGTAGGAGGTTGTGTTTGTGATGGATGCAAGTGAAAGTCCTGTTTCTTCGGAAATGCGTGGTCGGGAAACATCCGGATTACGACGAATGTAATCCAGAACCTTAAGCCTATTCATTTGTTGCATTAATTGCACATTTCCTATTTGCTTATCCATAAAATAAATCCCTCATATGTTATTTAGTCGATTATATCATTTGATAAAAAAAATGTCAACATATGAAAATAAAATGTGGGGATATTTCTAATTTATATTGACTTTTAACCTATATTGTGCTACAATTAATTTAAGCAATAAATAAATTAATTATAGGGAGGAATAAAAATGGGAAAACAGACAACAGATTTCAGGTATAATACAGGTGCCACAAGAGTTCCTTGGGCAGCTGTTGGTGAAAACTATAATGTTCACGACCTTATGGAAATAATAAAGTTTCTTATGCAGGGCGAAGGAAAGGAATATGACGATGCATTAGAAGCAGTTTGGGCTCAGGTTAAAAAACTTGACGAGCTTGCAACACCACCTGGAAAGCTATCATTGGGTAGCAAGGTGGAACAGGCAGAGGCTGCTTGTAACGAATATTTGGGTACAGATACATCAACATTTGTAACAAATGCAACTGCAGGATTTGAGATTGCATATAAGTATGCCAACCTAAAGGCAGGGGATGAGGTTATTGTTCCTGCTATCACATTCGTTGCTACAATGGCATATCCATTGTCAATCGGATGTAAGCTTGTTTTTGCAGACGTAGATCCAAAGACTATTAATATGGACCCTGCAGATGTTGCAAGAAAAATTACTGACAAAACAAAGATGATTGTTCCTGTACATATTGGTGGATATCCTGTTGATTTAGATCCGATTATGGAGCTTGCAAAGAAGCACGATATTCTTGTTTTGGAAGACGCTGCGCACGCTTTTGGTGCGATGTATAAGGGTAAGAAAATTGGTACAATCGGAGATTTTGCTTCATTCTCAATGCATGAGGTTAAGAATATCACATCATTTGGAGAGGGTGGTATCTTAACAACAACTATTCCTGGCTTCGGAGCAGATATGAAGAGAGCAAGATTCTTAGGTCTTGATTTCTCATGTCCTATCAAGGATTGGTTATATAACATAACTCCAATTCCTGGAAAAGAAAAGCCATTCGTTGCAGGTAATTCATCAACAACTGAAATTCAGGGCTTGGGTCTTACATTGCAGGTTGCTCGTAATGAAGAAATCATTGCTAAGAGAACAGCTGCTGCTAAGTATTTAACAGAAAGGTTTGCAGAAAATGATGCTATTATTCCACAGGATTTAGGTAATGACGATATTAAACCATCATTCCACTTGTATCTGTTGCAAATTGACCCTGCAAAAGCTGGTGGAGATGTGCAGGTTCTCAAGAAAAAGCTTGAGGAAAAGGGAGTTACACAAATTGCTCACTTTGGTCCACTATACAGATTTAAGGTTGTTCAGGACATGGGTTATGATTCAGACGAAATTGCAAAGACTTGTCCTAACTGTGAAGAAGTATTCTATAAGAGATTTACTCATTTACCACTTTATGGTTTAAGCGATGACCAGATAAAGTATATGGCAGATGCAGTTTTGGAATCAGTAGCAGAAATGCAACAAGGTAAATAATTAAAAAGTCTTTTTCCCAAAAGGGAAAAAGACTTTTTTTATTTAATTATTTTATTTTTCTTAAATACATTAATCAGAATAATGCTTAATATAAATCCGACTATTCCCTGAAAAGCACTTCCGGGAATGTTAAGAGCTGCAGGGAGGAGTCCATACATAAATATTTCGGTTATGAAATAGCCTAAAATCATAACAAGCTCTCCTGATAATCCACTTAAACATCTTGCAATGATTGTGTTTGTTCTTAAAGATAAAAGCTTATATATGTAATGAGCAGAAACTGCCATAAGACCTTTAATTATCAGCGTTGGTAATGCATAAATTATATACCCCGATAAAATGTCTGCTAAGAGAGAGCCTATGCCTGCTGCTAAAAAAGCGTATGATGGAGTCAAAATCCACCCACATAAAAGAACTACACAATCTCCAAGATTGAAATAACCTTGAGATGAAAATGGTATTTTAATTATGTATGTCGCAACACATACAAGTGCTGCCATAATTGAAGAAAGAACAATTTTTCCAGTTTTTGTCTGTTTCATTTTGATACCTCTTGAATTTCTGTTACTTTTTTAGAGTATATCACATTTCATTGAAATTTACAAGACAT
>JAFXBO010000060.1 GCA_017521775.1 Clostridia bacterium
ATATAAGCAATATTGACTATTGCATTGTCAAGAGCTCTGTCCTTTGCAACCTCAATAGCTTTTCTTCCGTCAATTTCCTTATTATGCCAATCCTCATCGTCAGAGAGTTCAGTTCCTTCTAATTGTTCCTTGACGTTATCCAGATAGAATTCAAACTCTGCCATCGTTATAGGAACATCTCCGACATATGCGACAATCTCTTGCTTTTTATCAGCACAACCAAAAAGAGCCAGAGTAATCAAAAGTGATATACATAATATAGTTTTTCTCATAGGTCCATCTACTCCCTTCATAGGTTATCAACTATATTATATATCATTTTATTTCATTCTTCAACCTTATAATTGCCTGTAATACAAATTTAATATTATCAAACAGTTTTTCCGTCTCTGTGTTACGATATATAATCGTTGGCTCTCTTGAGGTTGATAATGTGATTTGTTTAGGAAATTCACTGATTAATGCTATTGCGACCTCAGGCGTTATTTTTCCTTCTGCAAACTTGAAATTAACTGTTGTTCTCTTTGCATTAACATCAACTATTCCTGCGCTATTTGCAATAGCCTTTATTAAAGCTATCTGGATTAAGTTCATAACCTGTTTTGGAGGCTCACCATACCTGTCTATAATTTCATCAGTTATTTCACTAACATCTGCTTCCTCGGAAATTATTGCTATCTTTTTATAAACATCAATTCGCTGATTATGGCTTCTTATATAGCTTTCAGGAATAAATGCATCAACATTAAAATCAACTGATGTCACCAATTCCTCTTCCCTCGGTTTATTACAAACATCATCAATGCTTTCTTTTAATATTTTGCAGTACATATCATATCCCACATCATCCATATGACCGTGCTGTTGAGAGCCTAAAAGACTGCCTGCTCCTCTTATCTCCAAATCCCTCATTGCAATCTTAAAGCCTGAGCCAAATTCTGTAAATTCTTTGATTGCCTGCAGTCTTTTTTGAGCAACATCGGATAAAATCATATCAGAACGATATGTTAAATATGCATATGCACTCCTGTTTGAACGGCCGACTCTTCCCCTTAACTGATAAAGCTGAGCCAATCCCATTTTATCTGCATTGTCGATTATCATTGTGTTGGCATTTGGAATATCAAGACCTGTTTCAATAATTGTTGTGCATACTAAAACATCAGTCTTTCCATTAACCATATCATACATAATATCTTCAAGCTCTTCCTCTTTCATTTGTCCGTGTCCGACAGAGACATTTGCACCAGGAAGCTTTTCGGCAATTTTATTTGCAACAGAATAAATGTCATTGACTCTGTTATGAAGATAAAATACCTGTCCCCCTCTTGATAGTTCTCTCTTAATTGCATCAATTATAACTGCTTCATTATATTCCATAACATATGTTTGAACAGGATATCTGTTCTCAGGAGGAGTTTCCAAAACGCTCATATCTCTGATGTTTATCATTGACATATGCAGGGTTCTTGGAATTGGTGTTGCTGTCATTGACAAAACATCTATATTCTTTTTCAATTCCTTGAGTTTTTCCTTTGCCTTAACTCCAAATCTCTGTTCCTCGTCAATAATCAGAAGTCCCAAGTCCTTGAAATCTACATCTTTTTGCAATAGTTTATGTGTCCCTATTATTACATCAATTGTTCCGTTCTTTAAATCTTTTAATATTTTTTTCTGTTGAGTCGGGGTTCTGAATCTTGAAAGCATTTCAACTTTTATGGCAAAGCCTTCCATTCTCTTTTTAAAGGTATCATAATGCTGCATAGCAAGAACAGTTGTAGGACATAAATACGCCACTTGCTTTGAGTTTACTGCTGCTTTAAATGCTGCACGGATTGCAACCTCTGTCTTTCCATAGCCGACATCTCCACAAAGAAGTCTGTCCATCGGCTTTTCGCTCTCCATATCATTTTTGACCTCTTCAATACTCCTTAGTTGGTCATCTGTTTCTTCAAAAGTGAATGTATCTTCAAAATCTCTCTGCCACGGTCCGTCGGCAGGATATGCAAAACCCTTTGTTCTTAATCTTTCGGCATAAAGCGTCACCAACTGCTTTGCTATATCTTCGGTTGATTTTCTTACTTTTGCTTTTGTTTTATTCCATTCTGAGCTGTTTAATTTGTTAAGTTTTAATTCTTTATCTGTGTTTCCGATATACTTATAAAGCATATCCATCTGGTCAACAGGTATATACAAACAATCCGTACCACGATACTGAATTTTTAAATAATCCTTACTAACACCATTTACTGTCATTCTCTTCATTCCATCGTATTTCCCTATACCATGCGTCTGATGAACAACATAATCACCTATACTTATTTCATTGTAAGATTTAAGCCTCTTGGTGTTTTCAATTTTTCTTCGGTGTTTTTTCTTTTCGGTTTCAAAGATTTCCTGCTCGGAAATTAAAACAAACTTTAAATCAGGATATTCAAAGCCTTTTTTCAATTCTCCACACATAACCGAGATTTTTCCCTTTTTAAAATCCCTTGCGTCATTTAAAAATTCTGTTTCAATTCCTCTGTCATTTAAAATTCCGCTTATATTTTCGCCCCTGCCTCTGTTTGAAGCTAATATTATAACAGTTACATTATCCTTTTGCCACTTTTTTAAGTCATCAAAAAGATAATCAATTTTTCCATGAAGACTCACAGTTGCACGGCTGTTAAAGTTAAAAATCGATTTATACTTATAACTGATTGAAGAATGGTTTAGAGAATTTACTGAAATATGTTTCATTTGGCTCGCTCTTTGACAAAAATCAACATACGAAAGCATAAGTTCTTTATCCATAGATATATAAATACCCTTTTCGGATAAATCGGAGGTTTTTTCAGACAGCTCCCAAAAAATTGTTTTTGCTCTTTCAGAAAGTCGTTTTGGCTCGCTGACAAAAAGCAATTTGGAATTATCAAAATAATCTAACAAGGTATAAATTCCGTCATAAACAAGTGACGCATATTTATCTATAGCAGAAAATTCTCTGCCATATAAAATTGCTTCACTATCCTCTTTAATATTTTCACATATTTCTGAAAAATCGCCTTTTTTTCTATTTAGCGACTTTATTTTCTCATTTAATTTATCAGAAATATCTATTCTTTTTTCTTCACTTAAAATAACTTCACGACAAGGCAAAATCAATGCCTCATCAATCGAATCCATTGTCCTTTGCGAAACATAGTCAAATATTCTTACCGAGTCTACCTCATCATCAAAAAATTCAATTCTGTATGGAAAATCCTCTGCAGGTGAGAATACATCAACAATTCCTCCCCTTACTGAAAACTGACCACATCCCTCAACTATTTCTCCTCTTGTGTATCCCATTTTAACAAGCTTTTTGCATAATTCTTCAATGTCATATACCTCTTGGGGCTTTATTTTAAAAGTGTTTTCCTCAAGAACTTTTGGAGGAATAGTGTATCCTAAACACGCCTCTAGCGAGGTAACAACTATTTTATCCTCAGAAATTGAATTGAGTGCTTTTATTCTTTTATGCTCTTTAAAATGACCAAGTGCATCTATGTTATAATATATATACTCTCTTGCAGAAAACAATAAAGCCTTATCAGTGAAAAACTTTAAATCATTGAAAAGACTCTTTGCCTCGTCCTCTGAATACATAATAATAAGCGCTCCCTCATTATCACAACTTGATATGATAAAGTGAGAAAGCGCAGACTCAACAATCCCTGCCACAGATATGGGGGGATTTTTTAACCCATTTTTAAATTGTAAAAATTCATTGTTTTCTTTTAAAATGTCATAAAATTTCATATTTTAGAATTATGTTTGTTCATAGCATATCCAACATCATTTTCAATAATATCAGTAACTGCTTCCGAGGCTTTTATAATAGCATTCTCCAAAACAGGAATTTCATCCTTTGTAAATCTTCCGATAACAAAATCAACCATATCCATATTCTCATTTACTGCAGAGCCAATGCCAATTCTTATCCTTGGAAAATTTTCTGTTTTTAATCTGTAAATCACAGATTTCAAACCATTATGTCCGCCTGCTCCACCCTTTTGCCTGATTCTTATTCTGCCTCGCTCAAGAGCTGTATCGTCAGAAATTACAATAACATTTTCAGGTGAAATTTTATAGAAATTACAAAATTCAACAATACTGTCACCTGATAAATTCATATAGGTCTGTGGTTTTAAAAATATAACCTTTTCACCCTTTATATTAGTTTCTCCATAAACACCTTTAAATTTTAGCTTGTTTATTTTGACCCCATTTTTCACTGCCATATAATCTATTGCTTCGAAACCAATATTATGTCTGGTCATTTTGTATTCATTTCCGGGATTTCCCAATCCTACCACTAAATACATATTATTTCCCCTTCTTCAACATCTCTAAATCTTTTTTTATTTGTTCTGTCAGTTCCCGAGGAGTCCTAAATTTTATTTCATCTCTTATTTTTTCATCAAATAAGACCTTTACTTTTTCACCATAAATATTTTTATTAAAATCAGGTATATGAACTTCCAATGTTCTTTTTTCTGCATCGAAAGTAGGATTTTTTCCTATGTTTATAAGACTTTTGTAGCTATTTCCATTTATTATAAACTCTCCCTTATAAACTCCATCAGGTGGTAAAAGCTTGTCATCC
>JAFXBO010000061.1 GCA_017521775.1 Clostridia bacterium
ATCATAGTACATAGGATTTCTTGAAAATGCCCATCTATGAGCATAAGAAACTGCCTTTTCCCTGTCATACATATATTTCACCTCGCATTTTAATATATTCACTTGCTTTTTATAAAGTGTTGTTATATAATATGAAATATATTAATTAAGGAGAATGAATCTACATATGATAATCAATCTTGCAGGGCTTATAATGGAAGTTAAGCTCAGATGGAAATACACATATGATTTGTGTAAAAACTATTTGTATGAAGGTGATGAAAAACCTTTATTCACTGTCTATGCGACAAATGAAGAGTTGGAGGCAGAGAATAAAAAAACACCCGGGTTTTCGCCCGAAGTGTTGGAAAGCACCTGCGTTTACAGGAATATCTGCCGTGAGCTTTTGAAATATGATGCAATTTTAATTCATTCTGCTGCGATAAGTGTTGATAACGAGGCATATTTATTTACAGCCAACAGTGGGACGGGTAAAACAACACATATTAATTTGTGGCTTGATAAATTTAAAGACCGTGCATTTATAATAAACGGGGATAAGCCTATTATAAGAAGGACCAAAGAAGGTATTTATGTTTATGGAACGCCTTGGTGCGGAAAAGAAGGCTTTAATAAAAATGTTGCAGTGAAGTTAAAGGGAATTTGCATCCTTGAAAGAGGAGAAGAAAATATCATTGAAAAGACAGATAAAAAAGATGCATTGACATTTTTAATCTCCCAGACTTCAAGACCTAAAGATGTTGATAACACAGATTTGATGCTTAAAAATTTGGAGAATATTGTTGAAAATACACCTGTTTACAGACTTTGGTGCAATATGAATATGAAAGCCTGTGAGATTTGTTATAATGAAATGAATAAAAAGCAAAAGGAAAGAAAACCAATGAGCATTGCGAAAATAAAATCAGCAGGGCTCAGTGGAATTGATGGGTATGTTGTTGATGTGCAGACAGATATATCAGGAGGATTGCCTGCGTTTGAAATTGTCGGACTTCCAGATACTGCAGTCAGAGAAGCCAAGGAGAGAATACGCTCTTCTATAAAAAATATCGGGGCGTCTTTCCCTGGGAAAAGGGTTATAATAAACCTTGCTCCTGCTGCGTGCAAAAAAGAAGGCTCGGTTTATGATATGCCGATGGCAGTTTCGATTATGTGTGCAACAGGGCAGATAAGAAGTGAAGATATAGGTGAATATGCGTTTATGGGAGAGCTTGCTTTAGACGGTGGAGTTGCAGCCATCAAGGGCGTATTGCCTATGGTGATTTCTCTTTATAAAGCTGGAATTAAAAAGATATTTGTTCCTTATGAGAATTCATCAGAGGCAGCAGTAATTGAAGGATGTACGATATATCCTGTTAAGAATTTACGGGATATAGTCGAGCATTTTAATTCGGATAACAGAATTATACAACACATAGTTGATATTTCAAGAATCCTTTCGGCTGCCGATGATTCAGTTCTGGATTTTTGTGATGTAAAGGGACAAGAAAGTGTTAAAAGAGCAATTGAAATTGCAGCTGCAGGAAACCACAATATCCTGATGATAGGTTCACCCGGAACAGGAAAAACTATGCTTGCACAGAGAATAGGCTCAATTCTTCCTGATTTGAGTTTTGATGAGGCTTTAGAAGTTACAAAGATACATTCAATAGCAGGTGAATTGCCAAAAGATATGCCATTAATATCAAAAAGACCATTCAGGCATCCTCATCACACAATTTCAGGGGCAGGCTTATCAGGAGGAGGAAGTGTGCCAAAACCTGGGGAATTGTCACTTGCCCATAACGGAGTTTTATTTTTGGACGAGCTTCCTGAATTCAGACGCGATGTTCTGGAGATGATGCGACAGCCCCTTGAGGATGGAACAGTTACCATTTCAAGAGTTAATGCGACATTATCTTATCCTTGTAATCTGATGCTTGTTGCATCAATGAATCCTTGCAAATGCGGATATTTGGGGGATGCGCACAGAAATTGTACTTGCACCGAGAATGAAATTGCAAGGTACAGAAGTAAAATTTCAGGACCGTTACTGGATAGAATTGATATACAGGTAGAGGTTGAAAATGTCAATTATGATGATTTGAGTTCTGCCAGAAAAAGTGAGAGCAGCAGGGACATAAAAAAACGAGTTGACAAAGCAAGAAAAATACAGATAGAAAGATATAAAAATTATAATATATATTCCAATTCTCAGCTTGATGCAGGATTACTGCAGGAATTTTGCAAGCTTGGAGAAGAAGAAAATGAGATTTTAAGGGCTGCTTTTGATAACCTCGGATTGAGTGCAAGAGCACATTCAAGAATTTTGAAGGTTGCAAGAACTATTGCTGACCTTGAGGAAAGTGAAAATATAACAGCAGCACATTTGGCAGAAGCAATTCAATACAGAAGTCTTGACAGAAAATTTTTTAAATAAAGTATAATTCTGTGGTAAAATTTACAATTATATTACATTATTTAGTTTAGGGTTGACTTTTAGTTTTGTATTAATTATACTGCAAGGCGAGAGAAAAAAATCAAACGAAAAGTATTTAAATTTAAATAGTGTAAGGGGCGATTTTTTTATGAACGATAAGAGCAAAATAAAGGGTTTCTGGAAACATATTTTTCCATATATAAAGCCTTATTCTAAAAGACTTATAATAACGGTTATGTGTGCAATGGTAGTTGGCGCGATGGTTGCTCTTCAGCCATTGGTTATCAAATGGATAGTTGACGAAGGAATATCCAATCCAAGCTTTAATGATAGTGAAAAAATGTCCTTTGTAATTAAAATGTGTATTTTCTATATTGCAATATCTGCTGCAAGAATAGGAAGCTGGGCATTGGCCTATACAAATATATTAAAAACTCTTGAAGGTATATTATTCTCTATTCGTTCAAATTTCTTTGACCATGTTCAGAACATGCATTTCAAATTTTTTGAAAAGACATCAGTTGGTGAGCTTTTTAACTGTATAATGGGTTCGCCCATAACAAATGTAAAGACATATTTGCAGACAATATTTTTAAATGTTCCATATCAGGCAATTTCATTGATTGTGTCATTATTTGCACTTTCTACATACGACTGGTTTTTGACAATTTTGTTGCTTTTGACAGTTGCAACTATGGCAACAATAAACTTTTTGTCAAAGAGAAGAGTAAGAACTGCATTCAAAGATTACATAAAGACAGAGACAGAGGCGAGCCAATATCTTAATGACTCTCTTCAAGGTATGGAATCGGTAAAACTCTATTCGATTGAGCAAGACCAATTCAAGACTTTTAGATACTATATCTCAAGTATGTATGAAAAGGGAATTAAGGCGACATTAAGGCAATATACTGCTGCTATCGGACCTGAATTCACACAGTTTGTTGGTACTGCTGTAGTGTATTTTGTCGGAGCTATGGCATGCATATACAGAGGTTTGTCAATAGGTGTGTTATATGCGTTTTTGTCAAGTATGGGAAGTATTTTGATGATTTTTTTGCAGTGGATGGCTCTTGGTATTCAAAAAACAAGTGCAGAAGCAGGATTTCATAAAATTAAAGAAATTCTTGATGAAGAAACAGAAACTCCTGAGGTTCAAGAAGGTCAACAAAGAGATATTAAAATTGAAAAAGAAAGAGCAAGAAATAAGAATATTCCATGCATTTCGTTTGAAAATGTTGATTTTGCGTATGATAATAAAAAAATATTTGAAAAGCTTAATTGTGATATAGATTATAATGAGAGTGTTGCGCTTGTTGGGGAAAGTGGAAGTGGAAAAAGCACATTCACAAAACTTTTGATGCGTCTTTATGATTTGGATGGTGGAGAAATCAGGGTTCATGGGCAAGATGTAAAAAAATATAAAACTCACGACTTGAGAGTCACCTTTGGAGTTGTTCCACAAAATCCGTTTATATTCGTTGGAACAATTTGGGATAATGTTAAGATAGCTCGTCCGAATGCAACTAATCAGGAGATTATAAAGGCAATGGAAATTGCGCATGTTCACGAATTTGTGAATGAGCTTGAAAATGGTTGGAATACCGTTGTTGGAGATGGTGCACTTGGATTATCCGGGGGTCAGAAACAGAGGATTGCTATTGCAAGAGCTGTTTTGGGAGAGCCTGATATTCTTATTTTTGATGAGGCTACCTCAGCGCTTGATAATATATCCGAAAGACATATCCAACAGGCAATGGAGGAATTAATGAAATCTCACACTGTGTTGATTGTTGCGCACAGGTTATCAACAATAAAAAATGTTGACAGAATTTTGGTATTTAATAAGGGTGAAATTGTTCAGCAGGGAAGCTATGATGAGCTTTCTGAAAAGGAAGGAATTTTTAAAAATCTTTTAAGTGTTCAATGATTAATTAAGCCACACGGTTGTGTGGCTTTTTTTGTTCGTAAAAAAATAAAAAAATAGTTATTTTGGTATTGAAAAAAATAATTTAATGTGATATAATGTATCTGTAGATTTGTGCCATGAAAAAGTATGGCAAGACATTAAAGAAAAATGAAAAAATATTATAGATTTTAAAAGAAAAGGAGAATATGAAAAATGGCTGAATTTGAAACTCCGGATATCAAAATGTCCCCAAGAATTAATAGGCTTATTGACAATTTGTATGCACAAATGCCTCAAATTGAAACTGAAAGAGCAGAGCTTTTAACCGAGAGCTATAAACAAACAGAAGGACAACCAATAGTAAGAAGGCGTGCACTTGCATTTGCACATATTTTGGAAAATCTTCCAATAACAATCAGAGATGAAGAGTTGATTGTCGGAAGTGCAACAAAAAGACCAAGAAGCTGTCACTTATTCCCTGAATATTCATTTGAATGGATTTTAACTGAGCTTGATACCATAGATAAAAGAGCTGCAGACCCATTCTATATTTCAGAGGAAAGTAAAAAGTTATTAAGAGATATTTTCCCATACTGGAAGGGTAAAACATCTTCAGAGCTTGCAAGCTCATATATGACTGATGAAGCAAGAACAGCTATTGAGCATAATATTTTTACTCCTGGAAACTATTTCTATAACGGAATTGGTCACTTGACTGTGGATTATGGCAAGATTTTAAGAATAGGATACAAAGGTCTTATTGAAGAGGCAGAGGCAGAACTCAATTCAATCAATATTTACGATGCCGATTATCCAACAAAGAGTGAGTACTTAAAGGCTGTTATTATTACAAGTAATGCAGCGATATATTATGCACGCAGATATGCAGAGCTTGCATATAATATGGCTAAAGATTGTAAGGATGAGACAAGAAAGAAGGAACTTTTGCAAATAGCAGAAAACTGCGCATTGGTCCCTGAAAATCCTGCTAAAACATTTATGCAGGCTTGTCAGTCATTCTGGTTTATTCAGATGCTTATTCAGATTGAGTCAAGTGGTCACTCAATTTCTCCTGGAAGATTTGACCAGTATATGTATCCATACTACAAAAAGGATATTGATGAGGGTGTAATTACAAGAGAGTTTGCTCAGGAATTGATAGACTGTGTATGGGTAAAATTAAATGACTTGAGTAAGGTAAGAGATGCTGCATCAGCAGAAGGTTTTGCAGGATACAGTATGTTCCAGAACCTTTGTGCCGGAGGACAAACCTCTGATGGAAGAGATGCAACAAATGATTTGTCATATATGTGTATTCAGGCTTCTATGCACACTCAGCTTCCTGGTCCATCATTCTCAGTAAGAATTTGGAATGGAACACCTGAGGAATTTATGTTAAAGTGTGCAGAATTGACAAGAACAGGTATAGGTTTGCCAGCATACTATAATGACGAAGTTATTATCCCTGCACTTATGAGCAGAGGTGTTAAATTAGAGGATGCAAGAAATTATAACATAATCGGATGTGTTGAACCTCAGGTGGGTGGAAAGACAGACGGTTGGCACGATTCTGCGTTCTTCAATATGTGCAGACCATTGGAATTGGTATTCTCAAATGGTGTTGATAAGGGTGAACAAATCAGTATCAAGACAGGAAACGTTGAAGATATGAAGACCTTTGAGGAATTCTATGATGCATATAAAAAGCAGATGAAATATAATATTGAGTTGATGGTTAACTCAAACAATGCTATTGACTTTGCTCATGCTAAGAGATGTCCGTTGCCATTCCAGTCAAGTATGATTGCAGACACAATAAAACGTGGTAAGACAATTCAAGAGGGTGGAGCTGTTTACAATTTCACAGGTCCTCAGGGATTTGGTATTGCAAATATGACTGATGCCTTGAGTGCAGTCAAGACTCTTGTTTATGATGAAAAATATTTGACAATCGGAGAATTCAAAAAGGCTTTGGCAGATAATTATGGTAAGGGCCTAACACCTGCAGAAGCTCAGAAAGCAACAAGTCAGGTTGTGGCTGACCTTATGTCAAAGGGCAAAAATGTGACTGAGAAACAAATTGAGGACATTTATAAAATGTTTATTGATGGTGTATGCTCAAAAGAAGATAAAAAGAAATATGACGAATTGCTTGAGAAAATCCGTTCATTGCCAAAGTATGGAAATGATGTGCCTGAGATAGACGAATTTGCAAGAGATATTGCATATGTTTATACAAAAGAAGTCGAAAAGTATA
>JAFXBO010000062.1 GCA_017521775.1 Clostridia bacterium
AAAGACCTTCAGAAGAAAAAATGCACAAAGCATTACACGGACTTACAAGAACTCTTATTAACA
The DNA here is from genome assembly GCA_017521775.1 of Clostridia bacterium. GTDB lineage: Bacteria > Bacillota > Clostridia > UBA1381 > UBA1381 > RGIG1988. Next base: position 64 of record JAFXBO010000062.1, read on the forward strand.
ACATGGTTATTGGTGTAACAGAAGGATTTACTAAGGAATTAGAAATCAACGGTGTTGGTTACAGAGCGCAAATGCAGGGAAAAACACTTGTATTAGGCTTAGGATACTCTCATCCTCTTGAATACACTCCTGTTGAAGGTATTACAATCGAAGTTCCATCACCTAACAAAATTATTGTTAAGGGTGCGAACAAAGAGGTTGTTGGTGAAACAGCAGCTAAAATCAGAGAATACAGAATGCCAGAACCATATAAGGGTAAGGGTATTAAGTATGTTGATGAAGTAATCAGACGTAAGGAAGGTAAAGCAGGAGCTAAGAAGAAATAATAGAAAGGAGTGTTCTTAAATGATAAATAAAAAGAATAGTAATGTTGCAAGAATTAAGCGTCACTTAAGAGTTAGAAAGAACATCTCCGGTACTGCGGAGAGACCTCGTCTTAATGTGTTCAGAAGCTTAAATCACATTTATGCACAAATAATTGATGACACAAAGGGCGTTACATTAGTTAGCGCATCAAGTATGGATAAGGACTTTAACCAATACGGCGGAAACTGCGAAGCAGCTAAAGAGGTTGGAAAAGCAGTTGCAGCTAAGGCATTGGAAAAGGGAATTAAAGCTGTGGTATTCGACAGAGGCGGATATGTATATCACGGCAGAGTCGCTGCTCTTGCAGAAGGCGCAAGAGAAGGCGGCCTGGAATTCTAATAAAGGAGGTAGAGATTGTGGCTGATAGAATAGATGCATCAACACTTGATATTCAAGAAAAGTTGGTTGAAATTAACCGTGTTGCTAAAACAGTTAAGGGTGGTAGAACCATGAGATTTAGCGCACTGATGGTTGTAGGTGACGGAAACGGTCATGTTGGATGCGGAACAGGTAAAGCTGCTGAAATTCCAGATGCAATCAGAAAAGGAATTGAAGATGCTAAGAAGAATATGATTAGCGTTCCATTAGTAGGTACAACAATACCTCATGATGTTATCGGTGAATACGGTGCCGGAAGAGTATTGATTAAACCGGCTAAGGAAGGTACCGGTGTTATCGCAGGCGGTGCTGCCAGAGCAGTATTAGAGCTTGCAGGTATCAAGGACATTCGTACAAAGTGTTTGCGTTCAAACAACAAGAAGAATGTCGTAAGAGCTACTATTGCAGGACTTGCAGAGTTGAAGCAGGCTGATGAGGTTGCTAAGCTCAGAGGTAAGACCGTTGATGAAATCAAGGGTTAAGGAGGTAGCGAATAATGGCTAAGATTAATGTAAAGCTTGTTAAGAGCACAATCGGTTGCAAACAAGACCAGATTGCAACAGTTAAGGCATTAGGTTTGCACAAGATAAGAGATGTCAAGGAGCATAACGATACTCCTCAAATCAGAGGTATGATTAAAAAAGTATCTCATCTTGTTCAAGTCGAAGAAAACTAATATATAAATAAGGAGGTGTAGCAAATGAGACTAGATGAACTACAACCTGCTGAAGGTTCAAGATTTACTCGTAAAAGAGTAGGTAGAGGTATCGGTTCAGGTACAGGAAAAACTTCAGGTAAAGGTCACAAGGGTCAGAATGCTCGTTCAGGTGGAGGAGTAAGACCAGGTTTTGAAGGTGGACAAATGCCTTTATACAGACGATTACCAAAGAGAGGTTTCACCAATATATTTGCTAAACATTATGTTACTATAAATGTTTCCGATTTAGAAAGATTTGAGGACGGTACAGAGGTTACTCAAGAACTTTTGAAGGAAACAGGAGTTGTGAGCAAGACTTTAGATGGAATTAAGGTTCTTGGAAGAGGCGAGCTTACAAAGAAATTAACAGTAAAGGTGGCAAAATTCTCAACATCGGCAACTGAAAAGATTGAAAAAGCTGGTGGAAAGGCAGAGGTGATTTAAGTGTTTTCTACTATTAAAAATGCATTTAAAATCTCTGACTTAAGAAAGAAAATTTATTTCACATTATTTATGTTAATTATATTCAGATTTGGAGCACATATTCCTGTTCCAGGTTTGAATGCAGATGCTATGAAAGCATTTCTTGGAAATGGTTTGGACCTATTCTCAATGTTTGATGTATTTACAGGTGGAGCATTTTCAAATGCAACTGTATTAGCATTGGGTGTATCTCCATACATTAACTCTTCAATTATTGTTCAGCTTCTTACAGTTGCAATTCCTTCTTTAGAAAGACTTGCAAAAGAAGGCGCTGAAGGAAGAAGAAAGATAAATAAAATCACAAGATACCTTGGTATAGTTCTTGCATTCGTGCAGGGCGCAGGTCTTTATGTAACACTTCACAATATGGGTGTTGAAAATCCAGCAATCCAACCGATTGCAAATGAAGAATGGTTCTCATTCTTCCTGATCGTGTTAACATTCGTTGCAGGTACAGCATTCATAGTTTGGTTAGGTGAATTGATTACTGAAAAAGGACTTGGAAATGGTATTTCAATGATTATCTATGCAGGTATCGTATCAAGAATTCCTGCAGAAACAGTTGCAATTTATAAGCAATATCTTGCTCCTGGAGTATTTTCAATCAAGGGCTTGATTATATCAGTTGCAATTTTAGTTGTAGCAATTTTGGCTATCACATTAGTTGTGTTGTTTAATACAGCAGAGAGAAAAATTCCTGTTCAATATGCTAAAAGAGTTGTTGGAAGAAAAATGTACGGTGGACAAAGCACAAACATTCCTATTAAGGTTGTTTCAGGTGGAGTTATGCCAATCATTTTTGCATCAAGCATTATGGCTTTCCCTGCAACATTAGTTAGATTGGTAACAGGTGGAAACATTCCTACATCAGGAATCTGGAATACAGTTTTAGGCTGTTTGTCAGCAGGATTGAGTACTAAGTGGTGGACATATGTTGTATATGCTGCTTTGTATTTCTTGTTGATCATCTTCTTCACATATTTCTATTCATCAATTCAATTTAATCCAATTGAATTAGCGAATAATATGAAGAAGTCAGGTGGATATATTCCTGGTTACAGACCAGGTAAGCCAACAAGTGATTTTATTGGAAAGGTTTCATCAAGACTAAACTTTGCAGGAGCGATTTTCCTTGGAATAATTGCAGTATTGCCAATCGTGGCAGGAGCAATATTTGGAATTCAGGGCTTGCAAATTGGCGGAACATCACTTCTTATTATGGAGGGTGTTGCACTTGAAACTGTACAGCAATTAGAATCACAAATGGTTATGCGTCACTACAAGGGATTTCTTGAGTAATAATAATTGAAGGGTGGCATTTCATAATGAAATTAATACTTTTAGGCCCTCCGGGAGCCGGAAAAGGTACACAGGCAGAAATTTTGTCCAAGAAATTAGGTATTAACACCATTTCAACAGGTGTAATGCTTAGGACTGCCATCAGAGAAAAAACGGAATTAGGTATGATTGCAGACAAGTATATTAACGATGGAAAACTTGTTCCTGATGATGTTGTTGTCGGAATTGTAAAAGAACGCTTAAATCAGGAAGATTGCAAAAAAGGGTTTATCCTTGACGGATTTCCGAGAACAACTGCTCAGGCAGAGGCACTTTCAGAAACAGGGATTGAAATTGATAAGGTGTTATCATTAGAGGTTTCTGATAAGGAAATTATTAAAAGACTTTCTGGAAGAAGAGAGTGTAAGTCTTGCGGAACACCATATCACATTGAATTCAAGCCTTCAAAAAAAGGTGATGTATGTGAAGTGTGTGGCGGAGAATTAATTCAAAGAGCAGATGACAACGAGGAAACAATCAGACATCGTATAAAAATATACCACGAGCAAACCGAACCGATTAAAGATTACTATAAAAAATCCGGTAAATTGGTTATAGCATATGGTGAAGAAGAGCTTGCAGATACAACAAAGGCTGTATCAAAAGCACTTGGTTTAGAATAAGCTTGGTTTTGGGAGTATTCGTATGATTACAATAAAGTCAAGTAAAGAAATTGAAAAGATGCGTGCTGCAGGAAAGATAACGGGAGATGCCTTAAGAGAAATCGAAAAGCATATAAAACCGGGAGTTTCTACGGCAGAGCTTGATAAAATTGCATATAATTTTATCATTTCAAAGGGTGCAACGCCTTCGTTCCTACATTATAACGGTTTTCCGGGAAGTATATGTGCTTCACCAAATGATTGGGTTGTGCATGGTATTCCAAGTAAGGATGTAGTATTGGCAGAAGGAGATATAATCAGCATAGATATGGGAGCTTGCAAAGACGGTTATCACGGAGATGCAGCGAGAACCTATGCTGTCGGAAAGATTTCCGATGAAGCTCAAAAGCTGATAGATGTTACAAAGCAAAGTTTTTTTGAAGGTATAAAGCAGGTTGTTCATGGTGCAAAGCTTGGTGATGTTTCAGCAGCAATTCAGGAGTATGTTGAAATGAACGGATACTCTGTTGTGAGAGATTTGGTCGGTCATGGAATTGGCAAAAATCTTCACGAGGACCCTAATGTTCCGAATTTTGGTCATAAGGGAAAAGGAGTCAAGCTTGCTCAAGGAATGACATTAGCTATCGAACCTATGGTCAATGCAGGCGAATATGATGTTTGCGTGCTTGAAGATGATTGGACTGTGGTGACTGAAGACGGAAGTCTTTCAGCACATTATGAAAACACAATTTTAGTCACAAAAGACGGTTGTGAAATATTGACGCTGTGAGGTGCTTGTTTTGGAAATTACAGTCGGAATGCTTGTTTACTCTAAAGCAGGACGCGATAAAAAGAATTTGTTTTTGGTATTAGATATTGAAAATGATTATGCATATATTGCAGACGGCGATATGAGAAAAGCAGAAAAACCTAAGAAAAAAAAGCTTATTCATCTTCAAAAGATTAATAAAGTTTTTGAAGATATCAATAAAGATATTTCAAATTCTGAAATCAGGAAAATAATAGCACAACACAAACCGATTTAGGTTAAAGGAGGGTATTTCTTTGGCTAAGGATGATGTTTTGGAATTAGAAGGTACGGTTGTAGAAACCCTACCTAATGCAATGTTTAAGGTAGAACTTGAAAATGGCCATCAGATTTTGGCTCATATTTCAGGTAAGTTGAGAATGAACTTCATTAAAATTCTTCCGGGAGATAAGGTGACTATCGAAATGTCACCATATGATTTAACTCGTGGCAGAATTACATGGAGATCTAAATAAGGAGGTAATTATAATGAAAGTACGTCCATCAGTAAAACCTATTTGCGAAAAATGTAAAATCATTAAGAGAAAAGGCAAAATAATGGTTATCTGTGAAAATCCTAAGCATAAGCAAAAGCAAGGATGAGAAAATGTGTTTAATACACTAATTAGTTGATTGCTTATCTGATTGCGGCTGCCGTAGATATTGCTCATCTACGGTGATTAGATAGGTTTTATAAATAATTATCTATAATTTACAGTGCAGCGTAAGCTGTGGCAGATTTTATGCATGGAGGTGTAAAAATGGCAAGAATTGCAGGTATTGATTTACCAAAGGAAAAGAGAGTTGAAATTGGTTTGACTTACATTTATGGTATAGGATTACCAAGCGCTCAAAAGATTTTAGCTCAAACCGGAATTAATCCAGATACAAGAATTAAGGATTTGACCGATGATGAAGTTAACAAGTTGAGAGAAGTTATTGACTCTGATTTCACTGTTGAAGGTGATTTGAGAAGAAGAATTGCTTTAGATATCAAGAGATTGATGGAAATTGGTTGTTACAGAGGAGTTCGTCATAGAAAGGGTCTTCCTGTTAGAGGACAAAACACCAAAAACAACGCAAGAACAAGAAAAGGCCCAGCTAAGACTATGGCTAATAAGAAGAAATAATAAAGGGGGTACTGAACTCAAATGGCAAAGGTAGCAAAAAAGACTACAAGAACAAGACGTCGTGACAGAAAAAACATTGAGAAGGGTGCAGCGCATATCCGTTCAACCTTCAATAACACAATAGTTACTATCACAGATACAGCAGGTAATGCATTATCTTGGGCAAGTGCAGGCGGTTTAGGCTTCCGTGGTTCAAGAAAGAGCACACCATTTGCAGCTCAAACTGCTGCAGAAACAGCTGCTAAGGCAGCTATGGAACATGGTTTGAAGACAGTTGAGGTTTACGTTAAAGGCCCTGGTGCCGGAAGAGAAGCTGCAATCAGAGCTCTTCAGGTTGCAGGTCTTGAAGTTAGCATGATTAAGGATGTTACACCAATTCCTCACAATGGCTGCAGACCACCAAAGAGAAGACGTGTGTGATTTATATTATTATGTTTAATTGAAGGAGGTTAATGGCATGGCTAAAAATATGCAACCTATTTTAAAAAGATGCAAAACATTAGGCATTGAGCCTGGAACAATGGGCGTTGATAAGAGAACAAACAGAAACCCTAAGCAAGGCAAGAAGAAAATGTCTGAATATGGCTTGCAGTTAAATGAAAAGCAAAAAGTAAAATTCATTTACGGTGTGTTAGAAAAGCAATTCCGTAAGTATTATGTTATGGCAACCAAGAAAAATGGTATCACAGGTGAAATGCTTTTGCAAATTCTTGAAACAAGACTTGACAATGTTATCTACAGATTAGGTCTTGCTAATACAAGAAGAGAAGCTCGTCAAATTGTAAACCATGGACATATTCTTATAAATGGCAAGAAGGTTGACATTCCATCATATCTTGTTAAACCTGGTGAAGTTATCACATTAAAGGAAAAGACAAGATCATCATCAAGAATTAAGGATATTGTTGAAGCTAATTCATCAAGACTTATTCCTGATTGGTTGGATATGGATAAAAATACACTTACTGGTAAGGTTGTTTCACTACCTGGCAGAGAGCACATTGATTACGAAGTAGAAGAGCATTTGATTGTCGAATTGTATTCTAAGTAATAATGTTACTACCCTCGGTAAGTGGATAGGTTACATGAATATGTTAAGGAGGGTTTCACAATGATAGAAATGGAAAAGCCCAATATTGAATGTACACAATTAACTGGTAATTACGGAAAGTTTGTTGTAACTCCGTTGGAGCGTGGATACGGAACAACACTCGGAAATTCACTTCGCAGAATTTTGTTGTCGTCGTTGCCGGGTTCAGCTGCAACATCAATTAAGATTGATGGTGTTCAGCACGAATTTTCAACAATCCCGGGAGTAAAGGAAGATGTCACAGAAATTATTCTTAACATTAAGAAAATTTCTTTGAAGCTTCACTCAGATTTACCAAAGACAGTATATATCGAAGCAAAGGGTGCCGGCGAAATCAAAGCCGGAGATATAAAGGCAGATGCGGAAGTGGAAATTTTCAATCCGGATTTGCATATAGCAACTCTTAATGAGGATGCGAACCTTTATATGGAAATCACATTATCTAATGGTAGAGGCTATGTATCTGCTGAGCGAAATAAGCAGTATATGCAACCACCTGTTGGAGTGATTCCTATAGACTCAATTTATACACCGGTTACAAAGGTTAACTATACTGTAGAGAATACTCGTGTAGGACAATATATTGACAGAGAAACACTTTGTGTTGAGGTTTGGACTGATTCAAGTATTAAGCCTGATGAAGCAATCAGTTTATCTG
>JAFXBO010000010.1 GCA_017521775.1 Clostridia bacterium
ACAAGTTGTTCATGTTATATGCAGTTTCATATACTGTTTCGCCAATTTTGATTTCATTATCATTAAGATTTGAATCTCCGTCAAGACTTGTATAAGGAATTGCATTAATCTGTCCTTGATGCTTTTCGACATCAAGCTTATCCTTTAACAATGTTTTGTCTGTGATTTCATAAGATGAGTTATTACCATAACCAACTTTTTCCATTAAACCAATTGTTAAAGCATTATTTGTTAAGAATTCAACATTTCCTCTTGTAATAGGTTTATTTGTTGAACCCTGAACGCTCTTTGTCAAGCCAATGCTTCCTGCAACAACAACATGTCCGTTAGGATAGTCACCCTTGTCCTCTGCCATTGGTTCGTAACCCAATGCTCTTACAAAAATTGCCATAGCTTCTGCATAAGTGATTGAATCGTTTGGTCTGAAATTACCGTTATCATCACCAACGATTAACCCTTGCGCAGTTGCAAGATTTATATATCCGTTTGCCCAGTGGTTAACTGATACATCAGGGAATCTTGATTCACCTTTATTTGAATCAGCTATAGCCTCTAATCCTAATGCATGAATTGCCATCTTGGCAACCTCTGACCTTTTAATGTTATCGTCAAGTCTGAATTTACCATCATCGTCACCGACCATGATATCCAATGCAGCCAATATCTGCACAGGCTCTTCAAATCTTGTTCCTGCAACTTCTTCAGGAAGTATTGATGCATATGATGTCAATGATGACATCGGAGCCATTGTGAAGGCTGCTGCCAAGACACCGATAACAATATTTTTGATAGATTTCATATTGTATCCTCACTTTCCCGGAATTTAATCCGAATATAAATAATTTAGTGGTTTACGATAATTTATGTTTTATGTCAACCACGAATACTATATTACACGAATTTATACAAAAAATCAAGCTGTAAGTTCTGGTAATTTTAAAACTTACAGCTTTTTTTATTTTATTCCATTTTTTAACATTTCATCAGATATTTTCGCAAAATCAGAAACACCTAATCTTTCTCCACGGATTGTTGCATCAATTCCTACAGCTTCTAAAACATTCTTTATAGTTTCCTTGTCCTTGGAAAATCCATTGGATAAGCAATTTAAAAGTGTTTTTCTTCTTTGAGCAAAGGAAGCTTTAACAACCTTAAAGAAATGCTTTTCATCATCAACTAAAACACTTGGTTTATCTAATACCCTCATTCTGACAACAGCCGAATCAACCTTTGGTGCAGGATAAAAGCTTCCTGCAGGAACATTTACCACTATCTCAGGCTCGGTATAATAATTACATAAAACACTGATAGCTCCATATTCTTTTGTCCCCGGCTTTGCACAAAATCTTTGTGCAACTTCCTTTTGCACCATTACAACAATGTTTTCAATATCATACCCACCCTCTAATAATGTTGTTATTATAGGAGTGGTTATATAATATGGCAAATTTGCTGCCACGCTTATCTTTTTTGAATTAAATTCATTTTTTATTAATTCTTTCAAATTTAATTTCATAAAATCAGAATTAATTATTTTTACATTGTCGCATCCAGCCAATGTGTAATCCAAAACAGGCAACAATGATTTATCAATTTCTATTGAAACAACCTTTTCAAAATTTTCAGACAGTGTTTTTGTTAAAACACCAAATCCAGGACCAATTTCTAAAACACCCTCTGTACCCGAGGCTGCGTCTGCAATTTTATCAAGCACAGCTGCATCTGTCAAAAAATTTTGTCCCAATCCTTTTGAAAAAGCAAAGTCAAACATTGACTTTAATTCTTTTATTGTTTTAATAGATGTTAATTCCATATCGGTATTCCTCACTTGTAAAAAAGGTGCATTTAAAATGCACCTTTTATTTTTAATTTAAAACATAAACTGTTGCAGTTTTTCTGCCAAATCTAATACACTCGCTTTTTGAGTTGAAGCACAAGTCAACCTTGTTACCTTTGATTGCTCCACCTGTATCCCCTGCTATACAATATCCATATACCCAGGACTTTCCTCCATCGGAGGACTCAATGTATAGCTTAGTTCCAAGAGGAATAACCTTAGGGTCAACTGCAACAACTCCATACTGAGGAATTAATCCATAAGCAGTTCTTGTATTTCCGCCATTTTCAGATAATGAACTATCATAAGCAGTTGCTTTCATAGTAAATTTCTTTGAATAAGAAAAATCCTTTGCTTTTGTTTTTTCTGTTGAAACAGTTTTTGTATTCGATTTCTTTGTGGTAGCGCTCTTTGTTCCTACCTTGATTATTTCGTCAACAGGCTTCTTTGTTATTTCTTCAGAAATCTTTTCCTTTGAAACAACTTCGCCATTTACCTTTTTAACAGAATACTTAATCTGTTTTTCACCTTTTTGTCCTTTTTGAGAAACCTTGGTTTTTCCCTTTGTCAATGTCTTATCATTAACCTTTTTTGTATTAAACCCTATTTCCTCAGTTTCAATTACTTCATCATGAGAAACTCTGTCAATATTAATTAACATTTCATTCTCAATGCTTGCACCCACATCAGGTGTCACAACATCATCCTTTGATAAAGCAACTCCTACTTCTTCAATTGCATCACCGACAGTTGCTTTTGTAACGGTCACTATTTCAACCTTACCATCAACTGAAAGTTCAACAACTCTACCCTTGCGTATAACCAAGACATCTTCGTCAACAATTTCTTCCTCAAGCCCTTTGTTAACTACGTCATTCTCACCGATTTCAATTTTGTTTTCTTCTAAAAATTCACCGACTGTCAATTTTCTGGTCTTGACCTTTTCATTATCACCAATACCATTAAATTCATCAATCTGCACTAATGTTACATTCTTCAATGCTACATCATAGACAGCACCCATAGTTAATGAGGTAACAGCTATGATCAGTATTACTGCAAGAATTACACGCTTAAAATTCTGAGGGTAGATTTTCTTTAGAAAATTCATAAAACTAATTCCTTTCCGAAAAGACTTTGTCTTAAGCATGCGTATCTGATGAGAAACCCATCAAACTTTATTTGCATGCTTGTCTTTTCTTAAAAGCCCGAATTTTTCGAGACTTCTACCTCACGCAATTTTACGAGGTTATTATATACTCGCTCTCCACTCAATGTCAATGAAAATGTTAAAAAGTTGTTACATTTCACTAAAAAGTGCAGTAAAATATCAGGCTTTTCAAACCAATCTTTATATAAAATTAACTAATTTTACAACTATTCTATTCTCCCAATTTGAATTATAGAACTACAATTTTATGTCGTTTTTCCTGAAAAAATATGGGTTTTTTCTTCAATTTATATGTATAAACCATTATAATTAAGGGAAAAATTATCCATGAAAACTATCACAAAATATGCTACGAAAATATTAAAAGGAAGTGTAATATTTGTAATGAAAAACTTATCCAAACAAGTGGTTATTTTAGATGAGCTACCTTCTCCTTATATTCATCAGGCAATCATTATTTTAAAAAAATATACCCCAGAGCAACACGAGAAGATAATTGAAGAGGCAGAAAGAGTTGTTTTGGAATATTTTAATAAGAATTCTAAACAAAACACATATTATATTGGAAGGAAATCAAATTTTGGACTGAAATGTGCAGTTGCAGTATTGAGTGTTGCACTTTTAATAAGAACTTTGGTTGATTTTGTTTGAGCATTAAAACAGACGATATAAGCGTCTGTTTTTTTCTTTAATGTTTGACTTTTATTATCATTTATGATATTATTTCATATGTATATATAATGGAAAAAAGAGGTTAGGATATGAATTTTATAAAGCATTTCAAAACTATAACACATCACCGACACGAAGTAATCAAAAATTGCTTTAAAGTCGGAATAGGATTCCAGGGGTTATTTCACGACCTTTCAAAATATTCATACACTGAATTCAGAGTAGGGATGAAATATTATATGGGCATCAAAAGCCCTAACGACAAAGAGCGTTCAATTCATGGATATTCTTCTGCGTGGATGCATCACAAAGGAAGAAACAAGCATCATTTTGAATATTGGAATGATTATAACCCAAAAACTCATGAAATCGACTCTGTTAAAATGCCATTAAGATATATGAAGGAAATGCTTTGCGACAGGATTGCAGCAAGCAAAACTTATCTTGGAAAAGATTATGATGATGCACAACCTCTTGAATATTTTATGCGTTCAAGAGCAAGAAAATATATGCATCCTGATAATTCCCAAATGCTTGAGGAATGGTTAACAATGCTTGCCAAACAGGGCGAAGAAAAAACATTTGAATATATAAGAAAATTAAAATAAAAGAAGGTTAATTATGAATAATAACAAAAAAACCACATTTATGGGAAACGTCTTAATAATTTTGTTTTCCCAGATAGTGGTAAAGCTTTTAGGTGTTGTTTACACTCTTTTTACTACAAATACTCAGGGCTTTGGAAACGAGGGCAGCGGATATAATTCAGCAGGATTTCAAATCTACACTCTTCTTTTAGCAATCTCATCAGTTGGTATTCCAAATGCTATTTCAAAAATGACCTCTGCAAAAAATGCAGTAGGCGACTATAAGGGTGCGCATAAGATTTATAAAAGTGCTCTTATACTTTTTTCCATAATCGGTGTTTTAGCATCTTCAATACTATTCTTCGGTTCTGAGATAATTGCAGACAACATAATAAAAATGCATAACGCCAAATATGTCCTTATGGCACTTGCTCCATCAATATATTTTGTGTGCTTGTCCTCTGTTATCCGAGGCTATTTTGTTGGTATGCAAAATATGAAAGCCACAAGTAACTCTCAAATATTAGAACAGATTTTTAAATGCGTCTTCACAATCGGAATTGTGTATTTTATGTCTGTTCACACATTTTTTCCGAATGACAAGGACTTAAATGCAGCTATGATGGCTGCAGGTGCAAACTTTGCAGCAACAATTTCCGCAGTTTTAAGCACTATATACATAGTCATTTTCTACCTAAAAAGAAGAAAAGGAATATATGAAAAAATAAACTCATCAACTGTCGAAACAAAATCAGTTCCTGTTTTGAAGATGTTTAAAAGCATTCTCTTAATATCAATTCCTATTTCATTGGGTTCAATAATAGCTGCTGTCAACAGAATAGTTGATACTGCCACAATAACACGAGGAATTGAGATTGCTTTCTCTCAGATGATACCTGCACATGGCTCGGTTGGAGCAATTATTAATCCAACATTGGAGCAATTAGGAGAGGAAGCAGTCCGACTTGCCGGAGTTCTTTCAAAAAGTGATACTTTAATAAATCTTCCGATTTCTTTGAATATATCATTTGCAACAGTTTTAGTCCCATCAATTTCGGCAGCACTTGCAAGAGGTGAGAAAAAAGAAGCATCACGCTTTGTTTCCTACTCTCTGTTGATATCCTTACTTATTATAATGCCTTGTGCAGTTGGATTTATCGCTTTAGGACAGCCAATTTATCAAATGCTTTATCCAAATGTGCCTGATGGCTATCAATTATTACAGCTTAGCGCTTTGTCACTTGTTTTTATAGCGCTTAACCAGACCATTTCAGGCTCCTTGCAGGGCATTGGAAAAATTTATGTTCCTGCAACAGGTTTATTATTGGGATGTATAACAAAATTTATATTAAATACAATACTCATAAGACAACCATCAATTAATATATACGGAGCACCAATTGGTTCAATCATATGCCAGATAATTTCATTTTCATACAGCTTCACAATTCTTTCAAAAACTGTGTCCCTGTCATTGAATTTGAAAAAATATATATTAAAGCCACTTTTGTGTTCGGTTATTATGGGTATTTCGGCATATTTTGTTCACAAAATAACTATGATTATAACAGGCGTTAATATAATTTCAGTCATATTTGCAATTATTGTTGCAGTAATAATTTATGCTATTATGATTTTTATAACAAATTCACTTTCAAAAGACGAGATTGAAATGCTGCCTATGGGCAACAAGCTCTATTCTCTTGTTAAAAAATTTAATCTGATTAAGGAATAATAACTATGACAAATCTACTATTAAAAACCTTTATAAAGGATTATTCTAAAACTGACAATCCTAAAATTCGTGCTGCTTACGGAAAGCTTGCAGGATTTGTAGGAATTGTTTGCAATTTTATTTTGTTTGTTGCAAAAATTTTGATAGGTACTATCTCGGGTTCAGTATCAATAACTGCCGATGCAGTCAACAACCTGTCTGACGCTTCATCAAGTATTGTCAGTCTTCTCGGTTTTAAATTAGCTGAAAAGCCTGCTGACACAGAGCATCCCTATGGTCACGGCAGATATGAATATCTATCGGCACTCTCTGTTGCAGTCATAATCATTCTGATTGGCTTTGAGCTGTTCAAGACAAGTATAGGAAAAATCATCAATCCGTCAACTGTTAATTTCAGTTGGGTTTTAGTAATCGTTTTGTCGCTTTCAATAATTATTAAGCTATGGATGATGGTATTTAATAATAAGTTAGGTAAAGCCATAAAGTCAGACACCCTGATTGCAACTGCACAGGATAGCAGAAATGATGTCATTTCTACTTTAGCAGTTTTATTAGCAGCAATAATTTCGGAATTCACAAGCCTTCAGCTTGACGGTTGGATTGGTTTGGGTGTTGCAGTATTTATATTGGTGAGTGGTTTTGGTCTTATCAAAGGCACCATCGACCCAATGCTCGGCAGAGCACCTGATGCTGAATTTGTCAAAAAAGTTCACGACAAAATAATGAGCTATGATGGTGTTTTAGGCGTTCACGACCTTATTGTTCACGATTACGGTCCCTGCAGACAATTTGCAAGTGTCCATGTGGAAATGGCAGCAGAGGACGATGTGTTAAAAAGCCACGATGTGATTGATAATATTGAATATGATTTCATAGATGATCTGGGATTAAATATGATAGTTCATTATGACCCTATCGTAACAAAAAATGAGGTCGTAAGTAATATGAGATATGAAATCAGCCAAATAGTCAAAACAATTAATGAATCTCTTACCATTCACGATTTAAGAGTTGTGCCTGGTGTAACTCATACAAATCTCGTGTTTGATTGCCTTGCAAATTTCGATTTGGGGTTATCGGATTACGAATTAAAATGTGCAATATCGGATGCTGTAAAATCTGTTCATCCTGAATACAACTGTGTTATAACCATTGACAAGAATTACGCACCAATTCCATAAAAAAACTGACAGACTCAAAGTCTGTCAGTTTTTTATTACATAACATCAACAGGTTTTGCCTGTTCTTTTTCCTGCTTTTCTTTTTTCTTATCTTCCCTCTTTTGCGCAAAATCAGAAACAACACAATTTACTTTTTCAATCGCCTCAGGAACCATATCAATTATTTTGTTCACAGGGGAGTTATCAGGAGTAACAGGTAACAATTTTATTGTTCCATTACCTACAACCAAAAATGCAATCGGCTTTACATTAGCTCCACCGCCACATCCGCCTCCGAACATAGCTTGTCCGTCATTTGAAACTGGAACAGGTTTTCCC
>JAFXBO010000063.1 GCA_017521775.1 Clostridia bacterium
ATAAATGATACGCACCCATCTCTTATCATTCCTGAATTAGTGAGACTTTTAACTCTTAGGGATATTCCTGTTAATGATGCAATAGAAATTGTAACAAAGACCTGTGCATACACAAACCACACAATCTTAGCAGAAGCACTCGAGAAATGGCCTATGGAATATCTTTTAAAGATTGTACCATCTCTTGTTCCTATAATCGAAATACTTGATAACAAGGTGAGGAGAAAGTATAGTGATGAATCTGTTTATATAATAGATAAAGACGAAAGAGTTCATATGGCACATATGGACATCCATTACACCTTCAGCACAAACGGAGTTGCAAAGCTTCACACCGAGATTTTAAAAAACAGTGAGCTTAATAATTTTAACAAAATATATCCTCAAAAATTTAATAACAAAACAAATGGCATAACCTTCAGAAGATGGCTTTATCACTGTAACCCCGAGCTTATGAAATTAATCTGCGAGCTTATTGGTGACGGATTTAAAAGCAATCCGCCAGAATTATCAAAGCTCAAAGACTTTGCAAACAATGAAGATGTATTAAAAAGACTTTTAATAATAAAACAAAAAAACAAAGAATATCTTGCAGAGTATTTTTACAAAACACAATCCATTAAGCTTGACACAAGCTCAATTTATGATATGCAGATAAAGCGATTGCACGAATACAAACGACAGCAAATGAATGCACTTTATTTGATTAATAAGTACCTTGAAATTAAATCAGGAAAAATTCCAAATGAACCTATAACTGCAATCTTTGGAGCAAAGGCAGCACCTGCATACACAATTGCAAAGGATATAATCCACCTCATTTTATGTCTTCAGGAATTAATTTCAAAGGACAGCGATGTTTCAAGACATTTAAGGGTTGTTATGGTTGAAAACTATAATGTGACCTGGGCAGAAAAACTAATTCCTGCGTGCGACATTTCAGAACAAATTTCATTGGCATCAAAAGAAGCAAGTGGTACAAGTAATATGAAATTCATATTAAATGGTGCAGTTATTTTAGGAACTGAGGACGGAGCCAATGTTGAAATTCACAAGCTTGTTGGCGATGAGAATATTTATATATTCGGTGATGAAAGCCATACAGTTATAGATAGGTATAAAAATAATTCATACTGCGCTAAAAAATACTATGAAAATAACCCCGAAATAAAACAAGCAGTTGATTTTATCATCAGCAAAAAGCTAACATCAATAGGTAATGAAGAAAATCTTAGAAGACTATATAACGAGCTTATTAATAAAGACTGGTTTATGACTTTTCCCGACTTTTCTGATTATTCCAAAACAAAGGAACAAGCCTTTTCTGATTTTAATAATAAGAATGACTGGGCAAGAAAGATGCTTGTTAATATAAGCTGTGCAGGTCACTTCTCATCGGATGAAACTGTAAGAAAATATAACAATGATATATGGAGGCTCCAATGAAAAAAGAAAACAACAAAGCATTTGACTTTTTACAAAAATTAGGCAAGGTTTTGATGGCAGTTATCGCCGTTATGCCTGCTGCAGGTATTATGATAAGTATTGGTAAGCTTATCAGTATGTCTGTACCCAATGTTTCTTTGATAGTTACTCTGGGTTCAATTTTAGAAAACATCGGTTGGGCAATCATCTCAAATCTGCACATACTCTTTGCAGTTGCAATAGGTGGGTCCTGGGCAAAGGACAGGGCAGGCGGCGCATTTGCTGCACTCATTTCATTTATTCTTATTAACAACATTACAGGAAACATCTTTGGTGTAACCAATGCTATGTTAAATGACTCTTCTGCTGTCACTCATACCCTTTTCGGTCAGGAAATTGCAGTAAATGGTTATTTCACATCCGTCTTAGGCTCACCTGCCTTAAATATGGGTGTTTTTGTCGGAATTATAGCAGGATTTGTCGGTGGAATTATATATAATAAATACTATAATTTCAGAAAACTACCTGATATTCTCTCTTTCTTTAACGGAAAAAGATTTGTTCCACTTGTTGTAATCTTGTGGTCATTTATTATTTCGTGGATTTTGGCGTTAATATGGCCATTTGTTCAAATGGGAATAAATGCTTTTGGTGTATGGATTGCAAATTCGGCAGACACCTCTCCAGTTCTTGCTCCATTTATATACGGAACTTTAGAAAGACTATTACTTCCATTTGGACTTCACCATATGCTTACAATACCAATGAACTATACCTCCTTTGGTGGAGAATATATTATCAGAACTGGTATAAATGCAGGAACAACAGTATTTGGACAAGACCCATTGTGGCTTGCATGGATAACTGACCTTATTAATCTCAAAAAATCAGGAGATATAGCAGGTTATCAGACACTTTTAACAACAATCACACCTGCTCGTTTTAAAGTCGGACAAATGATTGGTTCATCAGGCTTATTACTTGGAGTTGCTCTTGCTATGTTTCGTAGAGTTGATAAGGATAAAAGAAAAAAATATGAGTCAATGTTTTTATCGGCAGCACTGGCAGTTTTCTTAACAGGCGTAACCGAACCACTTGAATTTATGTTTATGTTTTGTGCAATTCCATTGTATATTGTATATTCTATATTACAAGGTCTTGCCTTTGCAGCAGCAGGCATTGTTGATTTAAGACTTCATTCATTTGGTAACATTGAACTTTTCACAAGAATTCCAATGTCCTTGCAAGCAGGATTATTTCGTGATATAATAAACTTTGTAATATGTGTTTTGATTTTCTTTGCAATAGGATATATTGTTGCATATTATATGATTGGAAAATTCAATTATGCTACCCCTGGAAGAAATGGTAACTACACAGATACAAGCGTTGAGGAAGTTCCAAAATCTTCAGAAAAAAATTCGGATTCACAAGCAGAAAGAATTATTGCCCTGTTAGGCGGAAGAGAAAATATTGTTCTTGTAGATGCTTGTATGACGAGATTGAGAGTCACGGTAAAAGATGCTTTAAAAGTCAGTGATATTGATGAATGGAAAAAAGAAGGTGCAATTTCCCTATTTAAAAAGGGTAATGGAATACAGGCTGTTTATGGTCCGAAGGCAGATGTTTTAAAATCTGACATCAATGATATACTATGAAGCTATTAACTATAAACACGCATAGCCATATTGAAGACAACTACGAAGAAAAATGTGATATTTTTATTGAGACAATCAATCGCATAGAGCCTGACATAATGGCTATGCAGGAGGTTAACCAGACAAAAAACTCTAAAATTGTTTATGGCTATAAGGATATAAAAGAGGATAACCACGCACTAAAAATTTATAAAAAGCTAAAAAATTATCACTTTTCCTGGCTCAAAATAAAATCAGGCTATGAAATCTATGAAGAGGGGCTTGCAGTTTTTTCAAAAAAACCAATTTCCGATATGTCTGAGCTTTTATTAACTAACACAGACGACTTTAATAACTGGAAAAAAAGAATGGCACAAATAGTAAAAATTGATGATTTGGTCATTTCAAATGTGCATATGGGATGGTGGAACGATTTGGAGGAACCATTTTCTGACCAATTTGAAAAACTAAACAATTATCTGTCCCCTATTAATGACACAGTTTTTATTATGGGAGATTTTAATTCTCCTGCAAATGAGAGTGGCACAGGATATGATATGGTGTTATCCCACGGATGGTATGATACCTATACTCTTGCAGATAAAAAAGACTCAGGAAACACTATCACAAAAAAAATTGCAGGTTGGGAAAATGACGGGGACAGTAAACGAATAGATTATATATTTACCAACAAAAAACTGGATATCAAAAGCTCAAAAGTGATTTTTGACGGAAATAACGAGAAAATAATATCAGACCATAATGGAGTTATTATAGAAATTTAAAGGAGAGTTGTAAATGAGAAGGTCAGGAATATTGCTTCCCATAACCTCATTGCCATCAAAGTATGGAATTGGCGATTTTTCAAAAAGTGCATATGATTTTGTCGATTGGTTAGAAAGCGCAGGTCAAAGCTATTGGCAGGTGCTACCAATGGGGCCTACAAGCTTTGGCGACTCTCCCTATCAATCTCCATCTGCTTTTGCAGGAAACCCTTATTTTATAAGCCTTGAGACCTTGATTGAAGACGGAGAGCTTTTAAAGAATGAATGTGATTTAACTGACTTTGGAGATAACCCCTCATATATTGATTATGAAAAAATTTATA
>JAFXBO010000064.1 GCA_017521775.1 Clostridia bacterium
CGAATCTTTCAATTTTAAGGTTTTCCTTAACAATTTTTTTCATTTCAGCTTCAATTTTGTCTAAATCATCGGGAGTGAAGCAGTTTTCGGTATCAAAGTCATAGTAAAAGCCTGTGTCAATAGCAGGGCCGATAGCCAGCTTTACATCAGGATAAAGTCTTTTTACAGCCTGCGCAAGAATATGTGACGCAGAATGTCTTAATGTTTGTAGTTCGTTCATTTCACTCATTTTAAAATACCTCTTTTCTAAATTTTAAAAATAAAAAAACACCCAAATATCTGCTAAAAAGCAAATATAGGGGTGCATAAATGCACGGTTCCACCCTATTTACGATTTTTTTTAAATCGTCACTCATTTTACTCATAACGCAGAGTTTTTGCGGCAATGTCTAATAAGAAAATCCTTTCAACACGCGACTCCAAAGTGGTGTTCACTATAATTCATTAAAGAATGCTTCCAGCCACGACATTCTCTCTCTTTTAACTACCCTTATAGCTACTGTCTTTTTCATAGTCATTTTCTAATATTATGACATTTTTTTTAGGATTTGTCAATAGTTTTTCAAGATAAATTTCTTGACATTTTATTTTGTAAGGTTTATTATATTAGTATAAAATGAAAGGAATTTTACATTATGAAGTGTTTAATTTTGTCGGTCAAAGCAGGCTTTGGTCACCATTCAACTGCTCAGGCTATGATGGATTATTTAGAAAAAAACAATGTTGAATGTGAAATGCTTGATATTTTTGAATATATTAATCCACTTCTTGGAGATACAATTTCTGACGCATATTTGTTTTTAACAAAATATCTTAAGGATTTTTATGGAAGAGCATACTCTGCCTTAGACAAACGAGATGAGGAATATGACAGGCTTTCTCCGGTTACAGTAGTATCAAAATTAGTTTCAAGAAAGCTGAATGATTATATATATGAATATAGTCCGGATGTTGTAGTAGGCACTCACAGTTATGCATGCCTGTTAATGACACACTTAAAAAATAAAGGCGATATAAAATGCCCAACCTTTGGCATTGTTACTGATTTTACAGTTCATCCGTTCTGGGAAAGTACAAATATTGATTATTATGTGACACCTGATGCACTGCTAAATAATCAAATGAATAAAAAAGGGATTTCTCAAGACAAAATTCTTCCTTTTGGCATACCAATTAAGAGTAAATTCTCATCAAAAATTTCTAAAAATGAGGCTCGTTCACAATTAGGTATAAAAAATAAATTTACAATTCTTGTTATGATGGGCTCAATGGGATTTGGGAATATAACAAAATGTCTTGAAAAAATAAATTCATTAGATACCGATTTTCAAGTGTTATGTGTATGTGGAAACAATTTAAAAGGAAAAAAAGAAATTGAACAAGGACAATGGAATAAAAAAATATATACCTATGGTTTTGTTGACAATGTTGATATTATGATGGATGCTTCTGATTGTATTATAACAAAGCCTGGTGGACTCACAACCTCAGAGCTTTTGGCAAAAAAACTACCTGCCATTCTAATGAACCCCATTCCAGGTCAAGAAGACAGAAATATGGAATTTTTAGTTAACAGTGGAGCTGCAGTTATGGCAACAGACACCTTCCCTGTTGATGAGGCTCTTTACGAGATTATGAATAATCCCTGGAGACTGGAATTATTAAAACAAAGTGTTGAGAACATAGGAAAGCCAAATTCAACCAAGGATGTTTGTGATTTTATTCTAAAAACAATTCAATAAGAAAATGACATCGCGTTTATCGCGATGTCATTTTCTTTACTATATCATACATTTCATCATTTATATCTTCTATAGTGCGTATTTCTCCATTTTCGACACACAGTATATGCTCCCACGAATACTTATTGGCTATGTAACAAGCGTTTTCATAGCTTTTTTCAAGATATTCCCTATTACGCTCATGTATATCCTTGGATTGAGTATTATCAAATTTATTTTCCCTGTCCTCCATAAGCTTTTTTGCATATTGAACAGGCATATCCAAAAAGAAAGTCAAATCAGGTTTTGGAATTTCATATATATCAAATTCAAGTTCAAAAAGCCAGTCAAGAAATTTGTTTTTCTCATCAACATCATCTATTTTACTTGCCTGATGAATCATATTTGAAGATGTATATCTGTCTGCAATTATAATTGTATCCTCTTTTTCATAAAACTCTTTCCAATCTGTACGGAATGAAGAAAATCTGTCTGCTGCAAAAAAGCTTGATGCAGCATATGCATTAACATCTTCAGGCTTATCTCCAAACTTACCTGATAAATACATTTTAACAAGTTCAGAAGATGGACTCTCATACGCCGGAAAGGATATTTTTCTTACATTGTATCCATCAGCTATAAGCTTTTCATAAAGCATTGAGGTATGTGTTTGCTTTCCACTTGCATCAACACCATCAATAGCAATCAATCTACCCATTACTCGTCATTTCCTCCTGCTCTCTCACCTTTGAATAACACTGTTAATCCAAACTTTGGCAATGCCAACATTCTGCCAAATCTCCAAGGCTCTTTGATGAGTCTATAAAGCCACTCAAGTCCTAAATTGCACCAAATCTCAGGCGCTCTTTCCACCTCTCCTGCAAAAACATCAAGACTTCCACCAATACCCATTAATACTCTTGCTCTTAATTTATCCTGATTTTCTGCTATCCATTTTTCCTGTTTTGGTGCACCAAGGCAAACAAATACAATATCTGCCCCGACACTGTTAATTTCATTAACAATTCTTGGACTTTCCTCAGGTCCGAAATATCCATTTCTTGTCCCCACAATTTGAATAAACGGGTATTTTTCTTCTAAGTTTTTCTTGGCTTTTTCAGCCACTCCAGGCTTTCCTCCAAGAAGATAGAGCCTGTGACCTGATTCCGAAATTCTGTCAATAACTCCACACGCAATATCATATCCTGCAGCTCTTTCTTTGATAGGGTTTCCTAAAATTCTTGAGGCATACACAACACCAATTCCATCTGCAGTCAACAAGTCTGCACCATTTAGAATTTGCGCAAATTTATAATCCTTATAAGCTTCTAAGATAATTTCTGAGTTTGGAGTGAATACGCTATGACACTTTCTTTCCTCAAGCATTTCAAAAATTCTTTCAACTGCCTC
>JAFXBO010000065.1 GCA_017521775.1 Clostridia bacterium
ATTTATCTTGTAGATAGAAAAAAAGATGTTATAATAATGGGTGGAGAAAATATCTACCCTGTACAGATAGAAGATTTCTTAAGAAAACATGATGCTATTAAAGATGCTGCTGTAATAGGTTTAGAGGATAATAGACTTGGTGAAATACCTGTAGCGGTAATAGAACTTAAAGATGGCAGAGAAACAACTGAAGATGAAATAAATCAATTCTGCATGGATTTGCCAAGATATAAAAGACCTCGTCAGATTATTTTTGCGGATATACCGAGAAATCCGACGGGTAAGATTGAAAAGCCAAAGCTTAGGGAAATTTATGGTGGAAATAAATTAGTAGAAAAACAGACTAAAAATTAATGAAAGGTCAGATGAACTTATGAAACAACTTATGTTAGGAAATGAAGCTGCGGCAAGAGGCTTGTATGAAGCCGGTTGTAGAGTAGTCTCCAGCTATCCTGGTACTCCAAGTACAGAAATAACTGAAAACATAGTAAAATATGATGAAATATATGCAGAATGGTCACCAAATGAAAAGGTGGCAGGAGAAGTTGCAATCGGAGCATCAATCGGTGGTGCAAGAGCAATGACCTGTATGAAGCATGTAGGTCTTAATGTTATGGCTGACCCAGTGTTTACAGCAAGCTACACAGGTGTTAACGGCGGACTTGTGCTATGCGTTGCAGATGACCCTGGAATGCATTCATCACAGAATGAACAGGACTCAAGACATTACGCAAAAGCAGCAAAGCTTTTGATGCTTGAACCATCTGACAGTGCAGAATGTAAAGAATTTACTAAAAAAGCTTTTGAAATCTCTGAACAATTTGATACTCCTGTAATTGTAAGACTTTCAACAAGAGTTTCACATTCACAGGGACTTGTTGAGGAAAATGAAAGACAAGAGCACGATATTGGGGAATATGAAAAGAATATTGCAAAATATGTTATGATGCCTGGTAATGCTATAAAGCGCCATGTTGTTGTTGAAGAAAGAACAAAGAAGGAAATCGAATTTGCAGAAACAACAGATTTAAACAAGGTTGAAATCAATTCTGACAAAATCGGTGTAATAACATCAGGTATCTCATATATGTATGCTAAAGAAGCATTGGGAGATAGAGTAAGCTATTTAAAACTTGGTATGGCATATCCAATGCCTGAAACATTAATTAAGGATTTCTGTGCGAAACACGAAACAGTGTTTGTTATTGAAGAGCTTGACCCATTTATTGAGGAACATTGTAAGGTTTTGGGCTTAAATGTTATTGGTAAAGAAAAATTCACTATGCTTGGTGAATACACACCAAAAATGATTAAAAAGGCTGTATTTAATGAGGATAGTGCAGAATTTGATACGATAGACGAAACAATTCCTGTAAGACCTCCTGTTATGTGTGCAGGCTGTCCTCACAGAGCTACATTCTATGTCTTAAAGAAATTAGGCTTGGTTGTCAGTGGGGATATTGGTTGCTATACATTGGGTGCAGTTGCACCATTAGCAAGTGTTGATACAACTATCTGTATGGGAGCAAGTGTGAGTGCAGCATTGGGTATGGCAAAGGCAAGAGGAAATGAGTTTAATAAAAAGCTTGTGTCAGTAATTGGTGACTCAACATTTATGCATTCAGGTATCACAGGTCTTATTGACATTGTATATAACAAGGGAAATAACACAGTTATCATCTTAGATAACTCTATCACAGGTATGACAGGTCATCAGGACAATCCAACAACAGGCTTAACAATCAGAAAAGAGCCTACAAAGCAGTTTGACCTTGAGCTTTTAGCTAAAGCTGTAGGAATTGAAAGAGTTGTTGTTGCTGACCCATTCGATTTGAAGAATTTTGAAAAGGTAGTAAAAGAAGAGGTTGAGGCTGATGAGCCATCAGTCATCATCGCTCAAAGACCTTGCGCGCTTTTGAAGACAGTTAAATATACAGGTCACTGTAAAATAGGCGACAATTGTAAGAACTGCAAGATGTGTATGAAGCTTGGTTGTCCTGCAATTTCTATAAAGGATGACAAGGTTGTCATTGACGAAACACAGTGTAACGGATGTGGATTATGTATCAATGTTTGCCCATTTGGTG
>JAFXBO010000011.1 GCA_017521775.1 Clostridia bacterium
ACTCATATCCGTCATCAAAGGAATTTATGCTTCCTGTCTATCAAATGACAAGACTGATAAAAATAGGTGATTTTTTTCAGAGGCTTGAGGCTTTGTTTGAGTTTGTGTGGTCCTTTGCAGTTTTGTTGTATTCATCGCTTTATCTCTTTGTCCTCTGTTATATATGGAAAGAGATTTTTGATTTAAAATACTATAAGCCGCTTGTTCTTCCGTTTACAATAATAATGTGTGCAACTGCATATTTGCAATCATCAACCGTGAAAATGGCAGGAATACAAAATGTTTCATCATTAGTATCAATTCCCGTAAGCTTTATTTTGCCGATTGTTATTATTTTCTGGTACACAAAGAAGAAATCAAGGGACACTAAAAAAGAAAGGGAAAGAATATGAAAAAAATAAGCGTTATATTATTATCAATTATGATGGTCTCACTTCTTTCGGGATGCTATGATTATATTGAATCCAATGACCTTTCTTATGTTGTTGCAATAGGTGTTGATAAAGGAAAAGAGGAAAGCCTTTATAATTATACTCTGCAGTTTGCGCGTCCAACCCAGATTAGCGGAGGCTCAAGCGAAGAGGGAGGAAGCGGTGAGGAGACTATCGGAACGGTAAAGGTTGAGGCTCCGTCAATTTACTCTGCATTAAATGTTGCCAATCATGTTATAAGCAAAACCTTCACCCTTTCTCACACAAAGATAATTGTTATATCGGATGAGATTGCAAAAGAGGGTATCGGAAGAATAGTCGATTCTGCAGGAAGAAGTACCGAGTTAAGACCTACAGTATTTTTCTGTGTGAGCGCAGGTGAGGCGGGGAAGTATCTTGAGTCGGTAAAACCTGTTATTGAAATTAATCCAGTTAAATATTACAGGCTGATTTTTGAGAGTCCGAATTCATCATATATCCCTAAAAATGATTCAGGAAGTATTTTTCAAAATTTAAAGGCTGATACAGAACAATGCACCTTGCCATATGTAGGAGTTGGAAAAGGCTCATCAGGGGAAAGCTCATCTTCTGGAAGTTCCTCAGGTGGTTCATCCTCCGGAGGAGGCTCATCACAAAAAGAGCAAAGCTCAGGAGGAGAAAATCAGACCCAATCACCTCAACCATCTTCAGAAAAAGAAAATAACATTCCAATAAATGAAAAAGGCTTTGAATATCATATGAAGGAATATATTGCAGGAAAGCTTGATATTGAAAAGCAAAACGAGAGTGAAGTTTTGGGGTGTGCAGTTTTTAAAGAAGATAAAATGATTGGAGTTCTATCAGGAATTGAAAGCGAAATGCTTAATATATTATCAGGAAGATTTACAAACGGATACTCTGTTTTATATGTCCCCCAAACACCGGATAATCCTGCTACAATAAGAATTGAACAACAAAAAAAGCCCAAAATAGATATAAGTATAGAAGATGGAATTCCCAAAATAAAAATCAAACTTGCACTTTTAGGAAATTTTGTATCTGTTCCTACTGATTATATAATAGAAAACGAGCTTTTGGAATTTGAAGAAAGCACATCACAATATATTGAGGAATTTGCACTGGAATTATTAGATAAGACAGTTAAAGAGTATAATTCCGATATTGTCGGTTTTGGAAAAAATGCAAAAGGTAAATTTTTAACCAACAAGGAATTTGAGGACTTTAACTGGAACGAAGCTTATAAAAACGCACAAATTTCCTGCGAGGTTGAATTCAGTATAAGAAGAACTGGACTGACTATGCGCTCGTCCGAATAGTAGATTCTGAAAGGGGATAAATATGTTAATTATATTTTTGATTTTTGTTGCTCTTTTAATCGGTGCCATCAAAACAATCAGTTTTTCTGTGTGGAATTTTCGTTCTAAAAATATTGTAGGTGGAATTTCGGTTTTATTTCTAACTTTATTAATAGTTTTCTCGGGAATGATATTGCTTAGATAAATTATTGTTTAGCCTTGCTAAACAATAATTTATTTGACATATTAATAAAAAAGTTGTAGAATATGCACATAAGCAGATTATAAAAACAGTATTTCAATGCACCGACAGGTGCGGGTGAATGGGTGAAATATGAAAACTAAGAAATTAACATTATGTGCAATACTTTCTGCACTTGCAATCGTATTCGGATACATAGAAACATTAATCGGGACACCTGTGATGATTCCCGGAGTCAAGTGGGGATTGGGGAATATTGTTGTTCTTTTAGCACTTTACAAGCTTGATAAGAGATATGCATTTCTTATTATGTTTATAAAGGTTATCACCTCATCGGCACTTTTTGGTTCGCCATCAGTATTTATATACTCTCTTTGTGGTGGAGCTTTAAGCTTTTTTGTAATGGTTTTATTGAAGAAATGGAATTTTCACATCGTGAGTGTGAGTATTGGTGGGGGAATATCGCATAATATTGGGCAGTTGGTTTGTGCATCAATTATGATGAGAACTGTGACAGTTTTTTCATATCTTCCTGTTTTAATTGTATTCGGAGCAGTGAGTGCAGTTGTGACAGGGATGTTGGCAAAAATAATATTAAAGAGGCTATCCAATGGATAGCCTCATATTTTTTAGTCCTTATTTCTTGTTAATGCTTCTAAGTCAGAATGTGAGAATTTGTCCTTATAGATATCGTTTGCACCTGTTGACTTTTTCTTGTACTTCTGATTATCCTCTTCTGCCTGTGCTCTTGTCATAATCCCCTGAGAATGCCATCTTTCAATTATTTTATCCATATAAGGAAAGGATAGCTTGGAGGTGTTCAATAAACAGGATTCATAAGCTAGAATAATCATATCCTCAGGAATTTTAAATTCTTCGCACCATTTATTAAGATACGCCTCTTCGGGAGCAGTAATCGGTCTGTCGGCAATACCCATTGCCTTTCTCAATTTATAAGCAGTTGTATTTTTTTCCTCTTCACTTGCAATATGCTCCATAATATCCTCTGGTGATATAATACCCTGCTCGTGCCATGAAATTGCAACCTTTTCGATATATCGCATATTTCTTTTTTCTCTTGATATACAATAATCAAGCAACAATAAGATAGCCTCAGCTGAAAAACCAAGCTCATCATTGAGCCAGTACAGAGTTTCAAGCTCATCAGGGGAGAGGGGTTTTGCCAAAAGCTCCTGAGCAAGCTGCACCATTTCAGAAAGAGAATTGCTTTCTGAGATTTTTTTTGCAACCTCAACGCTGTCATAGGTTGATTTTTTCATGGTATCGGCTTCTTTATATATAACCTGTTCGGTTGCACCAAAAAGCTCGTCCTGTTGAGGTCTTGTCAAAAATTCAACAACACCCTCATCTTCAATGATCATTCCAACGCTTTTCCAATAGTTAAAAGCCTTAAGAACATCACTCTCCAGCATATCAAGCTCTTTTGCAATTGTTTCGGTGTCGGCGTCCATTCCCTTTGATGCTAAGCCAAGGGAATAAAGATAAACCTTTAAAAAGCTTCCGCTGACATTTTTTAAACAATTTTCGATAAAATATACCGAAACAGGTACAAATTCATTGTTTAATGCAAATTTAGGCATAAACTTTTTCCTTTCTAAAAAAGTGCAGAACACTAGCAAAAATAAAAAAATTTTCCTATTTCTCTTGACACAACAAAAGAAATATGATATTATAAGTTATTGTATAATAGTAATAATATGGGCTTATTGTCCTCTGTTTCCTATTATGGGAATAATTATATCATAAGAAAAAGGAAAAATCAATAGGGAAAAAAATTATTTTATAATTATCAAAGAGACATATTTTACTTTAAAAATCTCAAAGAGGTGATTGATGAATGTTGCATGAGGTACAGTTAGGCAAAAATACTCGTCTCAGCTACTCAAAAATCGATGAAGTTTTGGAAATGCCAAATCTTATCGAGGTTCAGAAAAATTCATACAAGTGGTTCCTGGAGGAAGGGTTACACGAAGTATTCCACGATATTTCGCCGATAACTGACCATTCAGGTCATTTGCTTATGGAATTTTATGACTACACTTTAGACTACAATCCGAAATACACAGTTGAGGAGTGTAAGGAAAAGGACGCAAAATATGCAGCTCCTCTAAAGGTGAATGTCAGACTTATTAATTCAGAAACAGGCGAAATCAAGGAACAGGAAATCTTTATGGGCGATTTCCCTCTTATGACAGAGCAGGGCACTTTCATAATTAATGGTGCAGAGCGTGTTATTGTCAGCCAGTTGGTTCGTTCTCCTGGAATTTACTATGATTTCACAAGGGACAAGACCGGTAAGAAGTTATATACATCAACCGTAATCCCATATCGTGGTGCATGGCTTGAGTATGAAACAGATTCTCTTGATGTTTTCTCTGTCAGAATTGATAGAACAAGAAAAGTTCCTACAACAGTTCTTCTTCGTGCAATGGGCTTGGAAACCAACGCACAGATTGAGGAATATTTTGGCGAGGACCCAAGATTTAAGGCAACATTTGAAAAAGATACAACTACAAGCCGTGAGGAAGCGCTTTTGGAAATCTATAAGCGTTTGCGTCCTGGTGAACCATTAAATGTTGAGAGTGCAGAAACACTTATAACAAATATGTTCTTTGACCCAAAACGATATGACCTTGCAAGAGTTGGTAGATATAAATTTAATAAGAAGCTTTCCTATTCACAAAGAATAGTAGGAAAGACTTTGGCAGAGCCTGCCATAAATCCACAGACAGGCGAAATCATCGCAAATGCAGACGATGAAGTAACAATGGATATTGCAGTTGCTTTAGAAAACGCAGGCGTGGATTGCGTTATGATAAAGACAGCAGAAAATCCTGTTAAGGTATTTACAAACAAGACAGTTCCTCTTAGTGAATTCATTGACTTTGAAATGGAAAATTATCCGTCAAAGTGGGTATATAAGCCTGTATTGATGGAAATTCTTGAAGCAAATACTGATAATGAAGCAATTAAAGAGCAATTAATGGAAAGAGTTGATGAGCTTGTTCCAAAGCATATAACAGTAGATGATATTTTTGCATCTGTTAACTATATGTTGAACTTGGCATATGACATCGGCTCAATTGACGATATTGACCACTTAGGAAACCGTCGTTTCCGTTCAGTGGGCGAGCTTTTGCAAAATCAATTCAGAATTGGTCTTGCAAGAATGGAAAGAGTTGTAAGAGAAAGAATGACAATTCAGGATCTTGAAATCATCACTCCTCAGACTCTTATCAATATCAGACCTATTATTGCAACAATCAATGAGTTCTTTGGTTCATCACAGCTTTCTCAGTTTATGGACCAGCCAAACCCATTGGCGGAATTAAGACATAAGAGAAGAATTTCAGCACTTGGACCTGGTGGTTTGTCAAGAGAGAGAGCAGGCTTCGAAGTCCGAGACGTTCACTATTCTCACTATGGAAGAATGTGTCCTATCGAAACTCCTGAAGGACCTAACATCGGTCTTATCACATCACTTGCAACCTTTGCAAGAATTAACGAATATGGCTTTGTTGAAGCTCCATATCGTAAGGTTGATAAGGAAACAGGTGTTGTTACAGACGAAATCGTATATATGACAGCAGATATAGAGGATCAGTATATAATTGCACAGGCAAATGAGCCTCTTGATGAAGAAGGACGTTTTCTTGATAAGAGAGTATCTGCAAGATACCGTGATGAAATCTTAGAAGTTCCTCCATCAAGAATTGACTATATGGACGTATCTCCAAGACAGCTTGTTTCAGTTGTAACAGCATGTATTCCGTTCTTGGAAAATGATGACGCTAACCGTGCGTTGATGGGTTCAAACATGCAATGTCAGGCAGTTCCGCTGTTGACAACAGATTCACCAATCGTCGGAACAGGTATGGAATATAAGGTTGCACACGATTCAGGTTCAGCTGTTTTAGCTATTGAAGACGGTGTGGTTGAAAAGGTTTCAGCTGATGAAATTGTTATAAAGGGTAAAAAGACTGGTACAAAGCATAAGCATAAGTTGATTAAGTTTGCCCGTTCAAACCAGTCAACCTGTATTAATCAGCATCCAATCGTAAGCGTTGGTGAAAAGGTTAAAAAGGGAGATATAATTGCCGATGGTCCTGCTATGGATAACGGTGAATTGGCTCTTGGTAAGAACATACTAATCGGATTTATGACCTGGGAAGGTTATAACTACGAGGACGCTGTTTTAATCAGTGAAGAGCTTGTTATGAACGATGTGTTCACATCTATTCATATCGAAGAATATGAATGTGAAGCAAGAGATACAAAGCTTGGTGCAGAAGAAATCACAAGAGATATACCAAATGTTTCAGAGGATGCACTAAAAGACCTTGATGAAACAGGTATCATAAGAATAGGTGCAGAGGTTCACGCAGGAGATATCCTTGTTGGTAAGGTTACTCCAAAGGGAGAAACAGAGCTTACTGCAGAAGAAAGACTCTTACGTGCAATCTTTGGTGAAAAGGCAAGAGAAGTAAGAGATACTTCCTTGAGAGTACCTCACGGTGAAAATGGTATCATCGTTGATGTTAAGGTATTCACAAGAGAAAACGGAAACGAAATCCCTGCAGGAGTAAATCAGGTTGTACGTTGTTATATCGCACAAAAGAGAAAAATCTCTGTCGGCGATAAGATGGCTGGCCGTCATGGTAACAAGGGTGTCGTTTCAAGAGTATTGCCAAAAGAAGATATGCCATTCTTAGAGGATGGTACTCCATTGCAGATTGTTTTGAACCCATTGGGCGTTCCTTCACGTATGAACATCGGTCAGGTGCTTGAAATGCATCTTGGCTATGCATACAGAGCATTGAGCTTGAAGACAAGACAAGAGCTTGAAGCTATGAATGTTGATGAGGTATATAAGAAGACAATTTTAGCTGCAAAGGATAAGTTAAAAGAAGGCGAGTTCTTAAAGATTGCAACACCTGTATTCGATGGTGCTCATGACCAGGATTTGATTGATGCATTTGAATTTGCAGGACTTGATAAATCATTTAAGTCAGTAGTATATGACGGAAGAACAGGTGAAAAGTTTGATAACACTGTTACAGTCGGAATAATGTACTACTTAAAGCTCGACCACTTGGTTGACGATAAGATTCACGCCCGTTCAACAGGTCCATACTCACTTGTAACACAGCAACCGCTTGGTGGTAAAGCACAGTTCGGTGGTCAGCGTTTCGGTGAAATGGAAGTTTGGGCATTGGAAGCTTATGGTGCAGCATACACCTTGCAGGAAATCTTAACAGTTAAATCTGACGATGTTGTCGGAAGAGTTAAGACCTATGAGGCAATTGTTAAGGGAGAAAACATTCCAAAATCAAGAATACCTGAATCATTTAAGGTATTGGTTAAGGAATTGCAGGCACTTGCACTGAATATTCAAATTCTTGATGCAGACGGTGAGGTCGTAGACCTTGACTTGTCTGATGACGATGATGACAGAATTCCTGATACAATGGGTAGTGATATCATTGTTAATGAAGATGAGTTGGCAAATGATATGATTATAGACGAAGCAGATGAAGACTGGGAAGACGAAGATATTGAAGATGACTTTGAAGACGAGTATGATGTGGGAGACACAGTCACACTTGAATCAGTAATAGACATATTCAATAATGATTCTGATGATTAATGGGGAGGTTATTAATTTGAATTTTAAGAATAGCTTTGAAGCAATAAAAATCGGTTTAGCCTCACCAGAAACTATAAGAGGCTGGTCCTATGGAGAAGTTAAGAAGCCTGAAACAATCAATTATCGTACACTAAAGCCTGAAAGAGACGGCTTGTATTGTGAAAAGATTTTCGGACCAACTAAGGACTGGGAATGTCACTGTGGAAAATATAAGAAAATCAGAC
>JAFXBO010000066.1 GCA_017521775.1 Clostridia bacterium
AAGGATATCCACGAACTGTTTATGGATACAGGTCTTGGCAGAGATGGTTATTCAATGATAGGTCAGGGGAATGTTGCTCAAATTTTGTCAACCAAGGCTGAGGATAGGAGAGCATTTTTTGAAGAAGCTGCAGGTGTTTCAAAATACAAGCACAGAAAAGATGAAGCTGTTAGAAAGCTTATGTCCGTTGACGAGAATTTAGTTAGAATTGATGATATTACAACAGAGCTTGAAAGACAACTCGGACCTTTGGAAAACCAGTCTAAAAAAGCAAGAAAGTATTTAGTCCTTTATGAAGAATATAAAGGGCTTGATGTTAGTATGAGCTTAATTAATCTTCAGAAAAACTCTGAACTAATAAAAAAAGCAACTGAGCTTTATAAGAGTATATCTGATGAAATGCAGGATTTAAAATCAAAAGAAACAGAAATTGAATCACAAAGAAATGAGTTATATTTAAAAAGCAGTAAAAAAGACGAGGAACAATCACAAAAAAACAACGAGCTTATTGAAAATGAAGCTCGTCTGATGTCTGTTTCTAATGAAATATCTATTGCTGAAAATGATATTAAAAATAACGAAACACTATCAACGAGAATTGATAATGAAATAAAGGATATTGAAGAAAAAAATTCATTATTAAAAACACGAATAGATGAAATTATGTCTTCTATTGAGGCATATGAAATTGAGAAAAAAGATTTAATGATGAGTTTTGAAACAATTCAACAAGCAAATGTTGAAATATATGAAGGTTTGACATCTTGTCGAAAACTTATCGATGAGATGAAAGAAGAACTCATTTTAAAAATGGAGCAATTATCCATTGAAAAAGCAAAGGTAAGCGGCATTGAAAACCGTCGTTTATCAATTATTGAGCGCAAAGAAATTTTAGAAAATGAGCTTAATAATTTTGGATTAGGTGTTGAAAATACCAAAAAGGAAATTGAAGAAACAACAGAGCTTATAGCAGAAAAAACTCAAAAAGCAGAGGTTATGAAAATAAGAGTTAACACTCAGGAAGAAAAAATAAGCTCATTAAAAGAAGAAATAACTACACTTGAAAAAGATATTTCCCAAATTCAGGTATCATTGAACTCAAAATCTTCACAAAAACGCATTCTGGAAAGTATGGAAAATGAATATGAAGGATTTTCTAAGAGTGTTAAGACAGTTATGACTGCTCCGGAATTAAAAAAAGCAGTTATTTTTGGTACTGTATCAGGATTGATAAATGTAGAAAAAAAATATGTTACTGCTATTGAAATTGCACTTGGTAATTCAATGCAGAATATTGTTGTACAGAGCGAAGAAGATGCTCAAATAGCAATTGAGTTTCTGAAAAGTACAAAAGGGGGTAGAGCAACATTTTTACCTCTTTCATCAGCATCTGCAAAAGATATGGATAATGTCAATGAAATATCTAAATGTAGTGGATATTTAGGAATTGCTTCTAATTTGATAAAGTATGATAAAAAATACGATGTGGTTATGAAGAGCTTATTGGGAAGAGTCATCGTTGCTGATACTTTAGATAATGCGATTTCAATTGCCAAAAAGTTTAAATATAGATTTAAAATCGTTACTCTTGATGGTGAATTTTTAAATACAGGTGGTTCTATCTCAGGTGGTAGCGTTAATAAGACGAGTGGATTTTTGTCAAGAGCAGTTAAAATAAAGGAATTAGGCAAAGAAATATCAGATTTGACTAATAATCTTAAAGACCTTACAGCTAAGAGTGACAAATTGAATCAGGATGTAAATAATTCTAAAATTCAGCTTGATACATATGCACCTTTATTGCGTGAATATGAGAATGAGATTTTGCTTGCAAAAAATAATTTGGAGCATTTAAATAGTACATTATCAAATAGTGGAAGTTCTCAATTATCTTTAAAGGATGAATTAGAGAGAATTGAAAAAGAGCTTTCTTCATCTACTGATGAAGTTGCAATACAAATAAATTCAACAAGATGTGTTGAAAGGGCAATTAATGAATTAAATGAAAAAATATCAGTAAATGAAGAAGAATATAATAAAATATCAGCTCAAAAGGATTTAAAATCTCAACAGCTAATGGATGAAACAATGAGATTAAGAGCGATAGAGCAGGATATTGAAAATAAAAAAGAAGCTTACGAAAGTTTATTGTCGACAATTGATGAAAATAAGAAGATATTGTTGAAGAAATCTGAAGACAAACAAGAAATTGTTAAATTAAATGAAGATTTATCTGCAAAAATTGAGGCAAAAAAACTTGAGATTGAAGATATAAAGAATATTTCTTCTGCAATCAAATCTCAAATAGAATTAATTGAGAAAGAAAAGCAAAATATAGTTGATGGATTAAAGGATATAACAAACGATAACAAGGATTTAACAGATAAACTTATAAATCTTCAACAGGAACTATCAAGGGCAGAGGCAAAACAAATTAAATATGAAAACGATTCTGAATCTATAATTATCAGACTATGGGATGAATATGAACTGACCCAAACAGATGCAGAACAAATAGCCAATCCTGTTGAAAATTATGATGAAACAAAACAGAGAGTTTTGGAGTTAAAGAATAAAATTAAAGCTTTAGGAAGTGTAAACCTTGATTCTATAGAGGAATATACTAACTCAAAAGAAAGATATGATTTCTTGACAGAACAAAAGGCTGATTTAGAAAAATCAAAGGATAATTTAAATAAAGTAATCTCATCAATGCAAGAATTGATGGAAGAGCATTTCCAAAAGCAATTTGTTGAAATTAATAAGGCTTTTGCACGAGTATTTAATGAATTGTTTGGTGGAGGAAAGGGAAGACTATATCTCTCTGATCCTGATGATGTAATGGAAAGTGGCATCGAAATTGAGGTTCAGCTCCCGGGTAAAGGCTTGCAAAATATTAATCTTTATTCAGGTGGAGAAAAATCTTTTATTGCAATCGCATTATTATTTGCAATATTAGAGGTTAAACCAACACCATTCTGCTTCCTTGACGAGATTGACGCAGCCTTGGATGATGTCAATGTATCAAGATTTGCTACATATCTGAAAAATTACCTCAACTCAACTCAGTTTATTGTAATTACACACAGAAGAGGAACTATGGAATCTTCCAATATTATGTATGGTGTAACTATGCAGGAAAAGGGCGTTTCAAAGCTTCTATCACTGCATATTGATGATGTTGATGATGATATGCTTAAATAATAGAAAGGGATAATAAATGGGATTTTTTGACAAACTCAAAAATAGTCTTACCAAGACAAGAGAATCTATATCTGACCAGGTTAATAATGTTTTCAAAGTATTCGTGAAAATTGATGAAGAATTCTTTGAAGAGCTTGAGGATGCTTTGATTCTGTCAGATATGGGTGTTGAAACAACTGAATTTATTATTGATGAATTAAGAGATAGAACAAAGTCGAAACGATTATCTGATGGAAATGATGTTAAAGAAGAATTAAAGAATATTATTTGTGAAATTCTACTTAAACAAGACTGTAAAATGAA
>JAFXBO010000067.1 GCA_017521775.1 Clostridia bacterium
ATTTATGATGCTTATTTTAATGATTATCAAACTTTGATTGATAATAATTTACCAGACACCTTGCCAGAAGCTGATGTAACATACAATTTTGCTTTTCTCAATTTTGGTGCAAGTGAACTTATCGCAAATGGTTTCGTTTCTTATGATGTTGCACAGAATAAGGTTTTTTCTGAGATTTCAGTTACTGCTAACAATTTGTCTTCATCTCTGGATATCAATAATATCTTGCCTTTAATGGCTTACCATAAGATATATGACGATTGGTATCGTGCTCCTCAGATTCAGCAGAGTTTGTTCAAGAGAAACGTTGCGAATTCAAGTACTGCAACAAGTGTTGCAAATATGCCTTGGATAACAAGCGGTGCTGAAGATAAAGTATTCTTTACTGAGAATCAGTTGAATTTTGCTAATGGGCACAACCTTTTTGATTTGCATCAGCGCAATTGGCAAAAAGATTTCTTTACCTCTATGACACCAGAACCACAGGCAGGAGAAGCATCGTCTGTTAAGTTTGATATTGTTGACAACACTGGCGAATTTACTATTGCTTCACTTCGTGCAGCAAATGCACTACAGCAGTGGCTTGACCGCAATAACATTGGTGGTTTCCGTTACGGTGATATGATTTATGCCCAATATGGTGTTTATCCGTCTGATGCTATTACCGATAGAGCCATTTACCTTGGTTCTTCTTCAACTGAGGTTTATAACAAATCTGTTTATCAGCACGATGGCAATGGAGGAGAAAACACTAATAATCCATTCAATGCCATAGGTAGTAAGTACGCTTCTCCAAGTGGTGTAGGTCAAGGTTCGTTCTGTAATAACTATCGTGTGACTGAAGCAGGATTTGTTGTCAAGATTGGTTCGCTCGTCCCACAGGCATACTACTCTACAGGTGTACGCAGAATGTTCCATTACAATACCATTTCAGATATTGCTTTTCCTGTGT
This sequence comes from Clostridia bacterium, assembly GCA_017521775.1. Lineage (GTDB taxonomy): Bacteria > Bacillota > Clostridia > UBA1381 > UBA1381 > RGIG1988. The sequence goes on from JAFXBO010000067.1 coordinate 953, forward strand.
TGGCTGGAGTTGGTGACCAAGAGGTTCTTGCTCGTGAGCTGATTGATGTTTATTCTGGTGAAGGAGACACTAATGTTGTTGGTTATCAGCAGAGATATGCTGAATATAAGTTTATTGATGACCAAGTTCATGGTAAACTTCGTGACGGTCAGAGCCTTGCTTCCTTTGCTTTGCAGAGGTCTTTCTCTCAAGCACCTCAGTTAGGTTCTGAATTCCTCCAGATTCCTCGTGATTACTTGGACCAGGTTTCTGCTACTGATTATAAACTAAGTGAGTATGGCTGTTGGGTAAATTGCTATAACGATTATCGCAAGAGTTCAACTCTACCAGCTTACTCTATCCCTACACTTGAGGATATGAAAGGACACACCATTTTGGTTGACAAAGGTGGAAACTATATTGCCTAATAGGCTTTTGATGTTATCAAAATATTTTGTCACATAGAGGGCAACCCGCAACTATAAGAGCCATAAAACTCTTATAGTTAGGGTTCCTCCTGTAAAAATTAAACATTATGAAACAGATATGTAAATTCAATAAAAAACGAGATTTCGTTGAAACTAAACCGAATCTTACCGTAAACCTTTCACAGGCTCTTGAAAGTAAAGCAATACCCTCTACTGGTACAGAAGTAGAACACAATGAGATTGAGACTTCTGACGGGATTGGTATGCGTGTTCGTGACAACTTTGAAGCAATTGAGGCTCAGAGGTTTATAACTGCTCAAGGTAAAGCACAGGCTAAAGCAGAAAAGGAAGCCAAAGCCAAAGCCGAGCAGGCTAAAACAACGTCAACTCCTCCAAAAGAGGAGGGCGCAAATTAAAATGCGTAACTCCGCTACATTAACTTGATAATATGTAGCGGATTGACATCTAAATAAAAATCAATAATTTACAGCAATGACAAAACAGGAATCAAATTCATATGCTTGGTTGGATGCTGAGAGTGTCCGCCATAAGCAGAACCATCCCAGAGATGATACAAAACAGGTTAAGCACTTTGCTCAGAAAATGTTGGACTTTTTAGATATGAATTGACTATGGGACTACTTGACTTTGCAGGTTCGTTAATTCAGACATTTGCGAATCGACGTTCACAGAACAGACAAAATGAGTTTAATGCTCAGCAGGCAGAACTTAACAGGCAGTTTCAGTCTCAAGAAGCACAGATAGCAAGAGATTGGCAAGAACAGCAATACAATCTCTATTCATCTCCCTCTGCTATGGTTCGTCAATATCAAGATGCAGGTTTGAACCCTGCTTTGATGTATGGCCAGAATCTTCAGAGTTCTACAGGTTCTTCCCCTGCTCCATCTGGTTCTATGGCATCTGGCTCCCCTCTTGGTGCAGGTATGCCGACAGGAAACATTGTTGACAGTATTGCAGGACTTGCAAAACTTAAAGCTGAGATAAACAATATCAATGCTGATACAGATGCAAAGAGAGCACAAGCAATTAAATTGGGTTCAGATGTGAATTTGAATAACAAGCAAATTGAAAATATTTCTCAGCAGATTAAAGAAAGTATTGCTCGTGAGAATACTGAATACAGCAAGAGGGACTTGAATCAGGTTTTACAGGCTACAGAATCAATAAAACAGGAAAATATGTCTGTTGAGCAGTATATTCTTAAATTTGAACAGGAATACATTCGTAAACACGGCCGAAAACCAGACCAGCCTGCTCTTAATATCTTGTTAGATTATCTTTCTCCTTATTTGGAAGTAGGTTCAGATTTTGTTAACGATTCGGCTAAAATTTCAAAAAAAGGTTATAACTTAGTCAAGTCATTATTTGGTTTGTAACTATGGAAATAACACTTGAACTATTAGCAGGTTTGTTTATTTGGTTTATTATCTTTCTTATTGCTATTTGGCTTATTGTTAAGATAATTGTGAGTATTATTAACACGATTAAAAGTATCTTCAAATGATTAAGATTTCAAAACTTATTGCAATAGTTATTGCAGTTCTGGAAGCAGTTTTACCATTTGTTATTCCAGATAAAGAAG
>JAFXBO010000012.1 GCA_017521775.1 Clostridia bacterium
GAGTTTACGGAACAAACGGTGAAGATAATATTAAGCGAATTTCTTCCAATATTCTTGAATTTAAGGTTGAAAAGGGAATATACTCTGAGTGGTTAGCACCTACGGCCCCCTCCCCTGATGTTTGGGAAACACTGTTTAAAAATTCAATTCCAAAAATCATCAACGGATATTGGTATCTTTACAATCCCGAGGAAAACCTCTATGTAAAAACCACCACTCGTGCTGTGGGACTCTCACCAGTAAAGGGCACTGACTATTTTACCGAAGAAGATAAATCTGAATTTATTTCAAATATTGAAAATACTTTACTGCAGGAAATCGAACTCTGCCTTGATAATATTATTACCATTCAAAGCGAATTAATAGGTGGTGATAACAAATGAGTGTTGGAGAAAAATTAGCAACCATCGCAGAAAATGAACAAAAAGTTTATGATGCAGGAAAAAATTTTCAATACCACGAGTTTTGGGATAATTTACAACAATACGGTCAAAGGAAAGAATATATTGGTACTTTTTCAAGGTGGAATAAGACTTTATTCAAACCTAAATATGATATGCAACCTACCAAAGCTATGTATATGTTTGAGAACTTTAGAACAGATATAGATATGGTGGAATTGTTAAAAGAGTGTGACGTTACATTAGACTTTAGCAAATGTACTAATTTCCAAAACTTTCTGATGTGGAGTCATATTTTAAGGCTTGGTGTAATAGATACTCGTTCAGCTGCACAAGTCCATTTTTATTACGCTTATATGTTAAAGACTATTGACCGATTGATACTAAAAGATGATGGTTCTCAAACATTTAGTTTTGAAAGCTGCCCAATACAAAACATAACAATAGAGGGAGTGATTGGAAAAAACATTAATCTTAAATGGAGTTCCAAAATTACACACGATAGCTTAATAAGTATTATAAATGCTTTAAGTACAACAGCCACTAAACAAACAGTAACATTTAGTAAAACAGCCATAAATAATGCTTTCGGAATTGATATTGATGATGAAACCACATATCCAGAGGGCAGTGAGTTTTATAATTTAAGAAATACAAAATCAAATTGGAATTTTAGTTACGTATAAGGGGTGATAATATGCAAATTACAATAAGAGCAGATGAAGGAATGTGGCTTACTGATGGTGAGAATTATGGAAAAACAATATCATTGGCTGAAGGTGTAGCTGTTGATGATTACTATGAAATTACCAACGAAGAATATGAAGCCATAACAGAAAATATAGCAGAAGAAATTTAAAAAAATGAGGGCAAAAGCCCTCATTTTTTAATTATCTTTTCTCCATACCATTTTATTCACAACACCCGTGTAGCTTTGAATAAGCTTTACTACCTTCGAAGATACATTTTCATCAACATAGTCATTAACAGGCAATCCCAAATCACCGTTTTCATTCATCATAACTGCTGTATCAACTGCCTGCAAAACCTGCTCTGTCGTGATACCTGCCAAAATAAAGTTTCCCCTGTCAAGCGCTTCAGGACGCTCTGTTGATGTTCTTATACAAACTGCAGGAATAGGATTTCCCACTGATAAGAAAAAGCTTGATTCTTCAGGCAATGTTCCACTGTCTGAAACAACGCAAAATGCATTCATCTGTAAATTATTATAGTCGTGGAAACCCAAAGGCTCGTGTTTTATAACACGCTTATCAAATTCAAAACCTCTTTGTTCAATAAACTTTTTACTCCTTGGATGACACGAATACAAAATTGGCATATCGTATTTCTCTGCCATTGCATTAACTGCGTTCATAAGCGAGAAGAAATTCTTTTCAGTATCAATATTTTCTTCTCTGTGTGCAGATAACAAGATATACTTCTTTTTCTCCAATCCAAGCTTTTCTAAAATATTGCTTGCCTTTATCTTTTCAAGATTAGAGTGAAGTACCTCTGCCATAGGAGAACCTGTCACATATGTTCTTTCCTTTGGCAACCCACATTCATGAAGATATTTTCTTGCGTGTTCTGAATATGCTAAATTCACATCAGAAATTATATCAACAATTCTTCTGTTTGTCTCCTCAGGCAGACACTCATCCTTGCATCTGTTACCTGCTTCCATATGAAAAATAGGTATATGCAATCTTTTTGCTCCGATTGCAGAAAGACAAGAGTTTGTGTCACCCAAAATTAAGAGTGCATCAGGTTTTACCTGTGCCATAAGTTCATATGACTTTGCAATAATATTTCCTATTGTTTGCCCAAGATTTTCACCAACTGCATTCAAATAATAATCAGGAGCTCTAAGTCCCAAATCATCAAAAAACACCTGATTTAGAGTATAGTCATAATTCTGACCTGTATGCACTAAAATCTGGTCAAAATATTTATCACAGGCCTTTATAACAGCAGATAGTCTGATAATTTCAGGTCTTGTACCAACAATAGTCATTAATTTTAATTTGCTCATTTTAAACCTCCTCAAAGAATGTATCAGGCTTATCAGGATTAAAGCATTCATTTGCCCACATAAATGTCACCATATCGGTATCCCCAAGATTTTCTATGTTGTGGGTATATCCTGTCGGAATATCAACAACCTCAATCTTATCTCCCGAAACAAAGTATTCATATACCTTTTCTTCACCTATTTTACGGAATCTTATAACACCTTTTCCGCTAACTACAACAAATTTCTCATTTTTTGTGTTGTGCCAATGGTTTCCTTTTGTTATACCTGGTCTTGAAATATTAACAGAAAATTGACCTCTGTCAAAAGTTCTTAAAATCTCGGTAAATGAACCTCTGTCATCACAGTTCATTTTTAAAGGATATGAAAAATCATCCTCTGGCAAAAATGAAAGATAGGTTGCATAAAGCTTATTTTCAAAAGAGTTACCTGTATTTATAACAGATAAGTTATTTCTGCTTTCTTTAAACGAATATAATAAATCGACTATTTCACCAAGTGTTATTTCATGAATAATACCAACCTCGCAAAAATCATTTATTCTATTCTCTTTTCCACATAATGCATTTATCATTTCATTCACAACGTCATCAATATACACAAGTGTCATCATATAATTTCTGTCATTAACTGTAATTGGCAAATCATGTGAAATATTATAACAGAAGGTCGCAATTGCACTATTATAATTAGGTCGGCACCATTTTCCAAAAACATTTGGAAATCTGTAAACCAAAACCTTTGCTCCTGTTCTTTTTGAATATTCAAAGAACAAATCCTCACCTGCTTTTTTCGATTTCCCATAAGGATTATCAAGAGAGGCTTGAATCGAAGATGAAAGCATAACAGGGCATTTATTATTGTATTTTTCAAGCGTTTCCAATAAAGTTGAGGCAAAGCCAAAATTTCCTTTAATAAAATCTTCCTCTTTTTCAGGTCTGTTAACTCCTGCCAGATTAAATACAAAATCTGCATTTTTGCAATATTCATCTAACAAATTCTCATCTGTATCAACATCATATTCATAAATAGTTAAATCGGTTGTTAATTCATAGGTTTTGTCTTTCCCGTCACGAATATTTTTTAGTGATTCCAAAAGATTTTTTCCAACAAACCCTTTTGCACCCGTTATTAATATTTTCATTTGGTTTCTCTCCCGTTATATATATCTATTCCAACCATTTTCATATGCTTGTCATATTCACTGATAGTATTAACATCAATACTGTTTATATTGCGGATACTTTTTTCAATTCTGTCTCTTCGAAAAAGAACGAGTCTAATAACTCTATATCCCCAGAAGAATGGCAATAATATTGGAATTTTATCTAAAATCGGAAAAATGAGTTTCATTTTTTTGAAGTTTGGGAAAATGCTTCTTAAATATTTAAATTTCAGAGCATTTTCTATTTTCTCATTTTCTCTTATTGATTTTGCTGATATTTGATTTTTCATCGTGC
>JAFXBO010000068.1 GCA_017521775.1 Clostridia bacterium
GTTAAAGGAATTCTTTCTGCGTCATCATCTGAACGAAGAATAATAAACTGCCCCGGTTTTGCTTTTCTGCTGACCAAGGGTGCTTCTATTTCCATCTGCACAACAGTTGGATTTAATATTTTTTTGTGAACAATTTTATACATAAAATTTACCCCTTTTTAAAATAACAAAACAAAAGTTTAACCCCAAACAAAATATTTTGTTTGGGGTTATTAATTAAGGTTATTGCCCCATAAAAGAAACTGTTTTATTACAGCTCTCTAATGGTTATATTTTAAACCATTTCTAATTAAAAGTCAACCTCTGTGTCATAATAGCAACATTTTAGCAGCTTTTCCATTTCTTCCTGACTTGGTTGACGAGGGTTAGAGCCTGTACAAGCATCTGAAATAGCATTTTTTGCGATTTCAGGCAATCTTTCCAAGAAAATTTCTTCAGGAACAAATCCGTTTTCAGTTGGGTAGCTATCCAGTCCATAGTTCTTGATACAATGAGGAATATTCAAATCGTCGTTCATTTTGCGTAGGTATGCAATAAGTAGTTTAACCTTTTCATCATCATTAGCGCCACCAAGTCCCATAAAGTCTGCAATCACGCCGTAACGCTTTTTAGCTGTTTCGTCCTTTGCGTTAAATGCAATAACCTTTGGAAGATACATAGCATTTGCAGCACCGTGGATGATGTGAGCTCCTAAGTCAGCAAATACTGCACCTGTCTTATGAGCCATTGAGTGAACTATACCCAACAAAGCATTGGTAAATGACATACCTGCAAGACATTGAGCATTATGCATTGTGGCACGCTTTGACATATCGCCATTGTAAGATGCAACAAGGTCATTTTGAATCATCTTGATTGCATGAAGTGCAAGAGGGTCTGAATAGTCAGAGTTTGCAGTTGATACATATGCTTCTACTGCGTGAGTCATAGCGTCCATACCTGTGTGAGCAACAAGCTTTTGAGGCATTGTTTCTGCCAAATCAGGGTCAACAATTGCAACATCAGGTGTGATTTCATAGTCTGCAACAGGGTATTTGATACCTTTTTCATAATCTGTTATGATTGAGAAAGCAGTAACCTCTGTAGCAGTTCCTGATGTTGATGGAATTGCACAAAAATGTGCTTTTTTACGAAGCTCAGGAATACCAAATACTTTGCACATTTCTTCAAATGTGATTTCAGGATATTCGTATTTAATCCACATAGCCTTTGCAGCATCTATCGGTGAACCACCACCCATTGCAATAATCCAGTCAGGCTTGAAATCAAGCATAGCTTTTGCTCCATTCATAACTGTTTCTACTGATGGGTCCGGCTCAATATTTTCGATTAATTGAACTTCAAAGCCTGCCTCCTTTAAGTAGCTGATAGCTTTATCCAAAAAGCCAAAACGTTTCATTGAGCCACCACCGACACAAATCATCGCTCTTTCGCCCTTAAATGACTTCAAAGCTTCTAAAGAACCTTTTCCGTGGTATAAATCTCTTGGTAATGTAAATCTTGCCATAATAAATAGCCTCCTGTAAGTATTATTTTATAGATTGATATTTTTTTATCAATCTCACGATTTTGATTATATCTTAAAAGAAATACTTTGTCAAGTATTTTTATAAATTTTTTTAAATATTTTAACTACGAAAAAACCACACTAATTCTTTAGTGTGGTAATCAAATAAAATTATTTAGCTATTAGGCTTTGGCTTAAAGATTATTGCAGCAATCAGGGAGAATATCAGTGCTGCTGCAATGCCTGCAGCACTTGCAGTTAACCCTCCTGTAAAAATTCCTAAAAAGCCATCCTCTTCAACTGCCTTTTTAACTCCTTTTGCAAGAGTGCATCCAAATCCACTAAGCGGAATGGAGGCACCTGCACCACAAAAATCAATAAGTTTCTGATAAAGTCCAAAGACCTCTAAGATAACTCCTGAAACAACATAAGAAACAAGAATTCTTGCAGGAGTCAGTTTTGTTTTATCAACTAATATCTGTCCGATTACACAAATCAGTCCACCAACAATAAATGCTTTTACGAATATCACCAAAATCAATCCTTTCTATAGCTCGGTTTTATTGGAAATAGAAACAGCGTGTGCAATTCCCGGAATTGTTGAGCCTTGTTGTACTGTCATTGGGTTCATTAGCGCACCGGTTGCCATAACAAGAACTCTGTTTAAGCTGTTCTTTTTCAGTTCTTTAAAAACATACCCTGCAAAAACTGACGCACAACAACCACATCCACTTCCACCTGCGTGAACATCCTGCTTGTCTATATCAAAAATCATTTTTCCTGCATCCTTATGCTGAGTATAGATATCATATCCATTCTGATTAAGAATATCGCAAAGTATATCCGAGCCAACAACACCCAAATCGCCTGTCAAAATCAAATCGTAGTCGGTTGGTTTCATTCCTGTATCATTAAAATGAGTTATAAGTGTATCTGCTGCAGCAGGTGCCATGGCAGCACCCATATTATTGATGTCAGATATACCCATATCAACAATTTTTCCTGTTGTGATATGAGTTATATATGGTCCATTTCCCTCGTTTGACAATATAGCACAGCCTGATGCTGTGACAGTCCATTGTGATGTGGGGGTTCTTTGACCTCCATACTCAAGGGGATAACGGAATTGCTTTTCTGCAGTACAGAAATGACTTGAGGTTATGCAAAGGGTGTGCTTTGCAAAGCCTCCTGAGGTTATAATTGCACCTAAAGAAAGGGATTCTGCCATTGTTGAACAAGCTCCGTACAAACCGAAGAATGAACAATCAAAGCCTGACATAGCATAGTTTGCACCTACACACTGATTAATTAAATCTCCGCCTAAGATATATTCAATATCGGTATCGTATATATTGGATTTTCTCATAACAAGCTTTGCTGCTTCCTTTTGAAGCTTACTCTCAGCCTTTTCCCAGGTGTCCTCGCCCCAATAATCATCATCTAATATATTATCAAAATATTTATAAAGAGGTCCTTCGCCCTCTTTTTTTCCTACAATAGATGCAGTTTCGACTATTGATGGGGGATTTTTAAATTTAATTGACTGTTTTCCTATATGCTGATTCATAAACGATGCTCCTTCCATTATGTTATAAGCTTTTCATAAAATCTTTCTTTTATACGCTCAGAAAGTGTTTTTGTTGTGCTTTCTTCATTCAAAGATATCAGCTTATACAAAAGCTCTGTGAACTCTATCTTGGTTACTATATCATCAGGTCGCA
>JAFXBO010000069.1 GCA_017521775.1 Clostridia bacterium
ACGGGTACAAATATGTCAATGACAGTGACTGCAATGTCAAAATCACTGTCTGAGCTTATAACTCCATCTGTCACAAAAATTGCAGATGCTATGTCTTATGCAACCTTAAGAGGTGCAAGAGGAAACTCAGGTGTTATCCTGTCACAGTTTTTCAGAGGTATATCAAAAGGTTTAAAAGGCAAAGACACTTGTGATGCTGCTGATTTTGCAAACGCACTTTTACTTGGCTCACAGGCTGCCTACAAAGCAGTTATGAAGCCAACAGAGGGAACTATTTTAACGGTTTCAAGAGAAGTTGCAGAACGAGCAGTTAAGACTTGCGACTCAACCGATGATATTAAAAAGGTTTTATCAGAAGCTGTTAAAAGAGGAAACAAGGTTCTTTTAAAGACCAAAGAAATGCTTCCTGCTCTTCAAAAGGCAGGAGTTGTTGATGCCGGCGGTCAGGGTTGGATGTTCTTTTTGGAGGGAGCTTTATATTATCTTGAAAAAGGTGAGATAATAACCGCAAACGGTTCTTTTGAGACCACAAAAAGTCAACAATCTGCTCAAGGCTCTATTGATGAAAAAAGCATTAAATTTATGTATTGCACAGAGTTTATTGTTGAAAAAAGCACACCTTTGGCAAATGTTGAAACCTTTAGAAAATCAATTGAAACCAAGGGCGATTGTATGCTTGTTATTGATGACGAGGATATTGTAAAGGTGCATATTCATACAAATAACCCCGGCTTTGTTTTAGAGCGTGCCGTTTTAATGGGTAGCCTTATAAACATTAAAATTGATAATATGAAGCACCAGCATTCAAGCATAATAAATGAAGAAAAAGCAGAAGAAAAACCAAGAGAGCATAAGCCTTTTGCGTTTGTTTCAATCTGTGCAGGAAAAGGATTGGCTGAAATCTTTTCTTCATTGGGAATTGATGAAATTATCGAGGGCGGACAGACAATGAACCCAAGCACCGATGATATTATCGCTGCAGTCAATAAGCTTAATTCAGACACAATCTTTGCCTTCCCTAACAACAAGAATATTATAATGGCAGCAAATCAGGCAAAGGAAATTTCTGATAAAAATATTATTGTTATTCCTACAAAAACAATTCCTCAATGCGTTTCGGCTATGTTAAAGTTCTCATCTTCAAAAACTGCAGAGCAGAACGAAGCATTGATGAACAAAGCTATTTCAAGTGTTAAAACAGGACAGATTACCTATGCCGTGAGAGACACCCAAATTGATGAATTAAAAATCAAAGAAGGGGATATCCTTGGACTTTGTGAGGGAAAAATCTCAAAAACAGGAAATTCACCGTCTGATGTACTAAAAAATCTTATTGAAGATATGTGCGATGATGATGCAGAATTTCTGACTGTTTACTATGGCGAGGATGTCAAAAAGGAAGACGCAGAAGAACTTGCAGTTCTTTTAGAAGAGGAATATCCTGATTTGGAAATCAGCTTTAAATATGGTGGTCAGCCATTATATTATTACATTCTTTCAGTTGAATAAATTTTTGGGGTTGCAGATTTTTTCTGCACCCCTGTTTTAAAAAGAGGATTTTATGAATACATTTAAAACACCACAAATATCTGATAAAATATGGGTGGATGAAATTCTAAAAAGCTACTATGCTCCAAGTATGGAGTATAGCTTTTCCACAATATTTTTATGGGCAGATATTTATAAGACAAAAATAAGAAAATACAAAAGCTGTCTTCTTGCAAGGTTTTCGGATAACATCTATTTCTTCCCTGCAGGAAATGACGAAGAAGATATTAAATCAGCTATTGACTGGATTTTAAAAAATTCTTCTTCCCCTGTTGTTTTTTCAGGTCTTTGTGAAGAAAACAAGAGCTTTTTAGAAAAAAATTATCAGGGCATATTTTCTTTTTCAGAAAACAGAGATTACGGCGACTATATCTACACTGTTGAACAGCTCTCAACTCTGAAAGGAAAAAAGCTTTCTTCAAAAAGAAATCACATCAACAGATTTTTAGAAAATAACCCCGATTGGCGCTATGAAATAATTGATGATAATAACATGGGCGAAGTCTTAAAAATGCATGGTGAGTGGGAGATTATGGCAGACGCAAAAAGCAATAAAGGCCTTTTACAAGAGGGCGATGTGGTAAGAAAAGCGCTAAAATACTATAATGAGCTTGGTTTGTCAGGCGGACTTATTCGTTCAAACGGAGAGGTTATTGCCTTTTCGCTTGGTGATGAATTAAACTCCGATACATTTTTAGTGCATATTGAAAAAGCCTTTTATTCCATTCAGGGTGCTTATCCGATTATTAACAGAGAATTTGTAAAAGCAAATTGTATGAACTATAAATTTGTTAACCGTGAAGATGACACTGGCGATGAGGGATTAAGAAAAGCAAAACTTTCTTACTACCCATATGAAATATTAAAAAAATACAGAGCAAAATCATAGATTTTCAGAGGTGCAATGATGAATATTAAAGAAGAGCTGAAAAAAAGAAATCTGCCAGATGTTCTTTTAATGAATAACGGCGACATTGTCACAGAAAAAAACTGGATTCAAAGAAAAAAAGAATTACTTGAAATTCTATCTGAAAATTTATTCGGACACACTCCCAAGCCACCAAAAAAGGTTGACACTATAGAGGAAACAGCGAACAGACACAAAATCTTTGGCGGAAAAGCAAAGACGGAAATCAGAAGAATAGTTTTTGACACACCAAAGGGGGATTACAGCTTTCCTGTGGAAATAACTATCCCAACAAGCACAAAAAAACCTCCTGTTATTCTGTATTTAAGCTTTGGCACAAAATATCCTGTTCCTGAAGAGGAAATAATTGACAGAGGTTTTGCTTTGGTCACTGTATATTATGAGGATATTACTCCTGACACAGTATTTGGCGATTTTACAAGCGGACTTTCCGGAATGTTTATCGGAGACAGAGACAGAGCTTTAAATGAATGGGGACTTGTCGGAATCTGGGCATATGGAGCAAGTCGTATTATGGATTATCTTATGACCAGAGAGGATATAAACACCGAAAGGATATGTGTTGCAGGTCACTCAAGACTTGGAAAAACAGCTCTCTGGGCAAGAGCTCAGGATGATAGATTTTATATGGCATACGGCAATAACAGTAATTATGGCGGATGTGGTATTATACGAGGTCACATCGGAGAAGATATCCCTGCATTTATGAATATAGGAAGCTATAATTTCTTTTGTGAGAAATTTAAGTCCTTTATAGACACTCCTCACTCCGATTTGCCATATGATATGCACTTTTTGATGGCGTGTCAGGCACCAGGCCCCGTGTTTATAACAGGTGCTACGAATGACGGAGGTATGGACCCTCTTTCAGAATTTTTGTCTATGTTTGAGACAAACCGCGTCTATAAGATGTTTGGAAAGAATGGGCTTATTTCCAGTGAAAAAATGCCAAATGCCGGCGAACCTTTAATTGATGGCGAAATGGGATTTTATATTCGTGATGGTAAGCATTTTATGTCAAGAGAAGACTGGAATGTTTTTATGGATTTCTTCCAGAGAAATCTATAAATATGACAAAGGAGAATGACTGATGAAAATATGTAATTTTGATAAGGTAGATGTTGTTATTCCTTCTTGCGCAACCTCAAGAGAATTATTTGCAGCAGAAGAACTAAAAAAATATTTGTATCTTATGATGGATGTCGATGCAAGTATTACGAGTGTACATAAAAAAGATAATATATCCATAATTATAGGCGGTCCACATAGAAATACTGCTGCTTCGGAATATATTTCTGCGGATATCTTTAATAAGCTTGTTCCGGGTCCTGAGGGTGTAATGGTTAAAACTATTGATGATAATTGCTTACTCATTGCAGGCAGTGAGGGAGACAAAGAAAGAGGCACAATCTATGCTGTCTATGATTTTTTAGAATGTTTCTGCGGATGTTCACTCTCTGCATATTCGCATCCCGATGTGGATGCCGGAGAATATGTACCAAGGCTTACTGAACTTGTGTTGGATGATGTGGAGCATATAGTTTGCAAAGCAACATCGACCATGAGAGGAGCATGTGTACAGTATTCTGATTGTGCAGGCAATCCTTTAAGAGATCTTAATATTCCTTTTTTTGATTTCCTGTCAAAAAACAGGTACAATCTATTCAGCACATGGGCAAGTGTATACGAAACAATGAAGGATGCAGGGCTCATAGACGAACTTAGTAAAAGAGGTATAGGTGTGGAAGTTGGCCACCACGATGCCTCGGATATTTTCATGCCTGCAGACGGAAATAAATACTTCCCTGAGAAGTACTATGAAACACATCCTGAATTCTTCAGGCTTTTAGAAGATGGAACAAGATTTCACCCTACCGACCACTGGGGACAGATGATATTGTGCTACAGAAATCCTGAACTCATAGAAGTGTTTAGCAATAATATTATTGAATGGCTCAGCTATAATAAGGATCTGGTAAGTCTTAGTCTGCCTCCGCATGACGGAAGCAACCCACAGTGTTGCTGTCCTCTGTGCAAAGACCATAGCAAAACAGAAAATTACTGTTATTTTGTAAATGAAGTTGCAAAGAGAGTAAGCAAGGTCTATCCAGAAATCAAAATCAGCCTGTTGATTTATGTAGATATATGGGAATGTCCTGAAAATATTGAGCTTTGCCCAGCCGTAAATGTGTGGGAATCAACATGGGGTCCTGATGGACTCAGATGTGTCGGCAAGCCGGATGGATCAGCACTTCTTGGAACTCCATTTCACGATAATCTTCTTAATTGGCAAAAAACAGGTGCAAAAATAAGCTATTATGAATATTATATGGGAGTTTATCAGGAAAGACAGCGTTACATTCCTATGGCTGACGAAGTGCAGGCAATATGGAAAGGCTTTGTAAGAGACAATGTTTTCGGTGCAACAACACAAATTGAGTGTTTTCATCTATGGAACCATATTTTCAATTTCTATACATATGGCAGAACAGCATATAATTGTGAGCTTTCCATGGACGATAACCTTAATAATTTTACTAAGATATTTGGTAATGGTGCTCCATACATATGCGATGCAATACATAAAGCAGAGGAATGTTTAGATGGTCAGGTACAGCTCAAATATTGCGGACTTTATCTGATGGAAAATATAGATAAGGACTACATATACGACTGCTATGAAAAAGCATTATCTCACGCAGAAACACCGCGTGCAAGAAATAATATCAGGCTTATGAGAATGGCATTTCGATATGCCGATCTGGAAACACAACAGGAAAATGCAGAGTCTATGGCATATCAGGTTATCAGGGAATACAATAATATTCATCCTGAGCTTCTTTATATGACAAGGTACGACAGCTTCCGTGTAGATAATGACGGATACGGAATTATGATTCCTTGTACAGGAGTATCTGATAGTACTTTTGAACCAGACAAATGGTATGACTTTGAATAAAAGGAGATTATTTTATGAGAATAGGACACGGATATGATGTTCACAAATTAGTTGAAGAAAGAGACTTAATTCTTTGTGGCGAAAAAATTGAATTTGAAAAAGGATTATTAGGTCATTCCGATGCAGATGTTGCACTTCATGCTCTTTGCGATGCAATGCTTGGAGCTTGTGCTATGGGAGATATTGGAAGACATTTTCCTGATACCGATATGAAATATAAAGGAATTTCAAGTATGATTCTTTTAAAAGAGGTAAAAGAAATCGTAAAAAAAGCAGGCTATAAACTATCAAACGCCGACATCACAATCGTGTGTCAGCGTCCAAAACTTGCTCCTTACATAGAAAATATGCAAAAAAATGTTGCTTCGGTGTTAGATGTTAACAAAGACCAGATAAATGTCAAAGCCACAACCACCGAAAAACTTGGCTTTGAAGGTACAGGAGAGGGAATTTCTACCACATGCGTAGTTTTACTGGAAAATCTATAAAAACTATTGATAAAATTCCGATTTTGTGTTAAAATAAATCTAACAAATAACCCTGTGACTCACGTGTAAGGTCAATTTTTTACCAACACTTCTTTTTAGGGATATTAGACTCTGCGATGTGGCGTATACGCCTCCTTTCCTTACGGACTGCCAGTGGACATATAAAGCATCCAGGCTTCAACCCACCTGCTAAGCAGGTAAGAAATGTGACCGACCACGGTTTATATGGGGTTTTTTATATTTTTAAAATATTTTTTGCAACAAACATATCTTCAGGGGTTGTTATTTTGATATTATCATAGCTCCCCTTTGTAACCTTTATTTTTCCTATGTATTTTTCGTATAACGAACAATCATCTGTTCCCAAAAAGTTATCTGAAATAGCCATTTCGTGAGCCTTTATTATCTCTTCTCTTTTAAAAATCTGTGGAGTTTGAATATGATAGGTAAATTCTCTATCCAATGTGGCAGTTATAAACCCATCCTCATCAACACTCTTTAGCGTATCCTTAGAAGAAACACCGACAGCAGATGCTCCGTATTTTTTTGCATCTTCTATCGCATTTTCTATTATTTCTTTAGTAATCAATGCTCTTGCACCATCGTGAATAACAACAAAGTCAGCATCCTTTGCCTCATTTAATCCGTTATACACCGATTCCTGTCTTGTTTTTCCTCCGACTATAACCTTTACACCAAAGTCTTTACAAAGCTCGATATCACATTCTCTGGTAACTAAAATTATTTCATCAATTATACTACAGGAACGAAAGGTGTTAAGAGTATGCTCAATAACTGTCTTTTCACCCAAGGGCAAAAACACCTTATTAATCACTCCTCCCATTCTTGTACCATTTCCTGCAGCAACTATTATCGCAGTTATTTTCATTTTTATCCCCCATTCTATACAAAAAAAGGATTGATGAAAACATCAATCCCCTATTATGCTTCAAATAATTCATCAACTGTATCATTCATAATGCTTTCAATATCATTTTTTTCTGCAACAGCCGACAAAACAAGCTCACTTATCATAATTTGCTTTGCGTTATTGAGCATTTTTCTCTCACTCGTTGAAAGACCTTTTGATTTATCTCTGTACATAAGCTCTTTAACAACGCCCAAAACCTGATAAATATCCCCTGTTTTTATCTTCTGCATATTTTCACGATGCCTTTTATTCCAGTTATCGTTCTCAAAAACAGGCATTTTTCTGAATTCCTCCAAAACCTTTGCCCCTTCTTTTTTATCGATAACAACTCTGACACCAATTTCATCACAGTTATCCATTGGAATCATGACAGTCATTTCGCCTGTCAAAGTCATCTTCATAACATAATATGACTGTTTTTTGCCAAGCACTATTCTTTCTTCAATAGCTTCAATCACGCCTGCTCCATACATAGGATATACAATTTTATCTCCGATGTTATACATTTATGACACCTTCTTAATCTGCTAATAAAAGCATTCTACACCATTATATTATACCACATAATGCCACAAAAGTCAAATTAAGATTTTAAAATTTTTTAAACTTTTTTATTATTCAAGCTCTATAATTTCATCATTTTCGACACTCTCAACACTTCTTAATTGCCTTTGAATTGCCCTTGTTCTTACTCCGACAAGTGCATCAAGCTCTTTGTTCGCCTGATTAATTCTCTGTTGAGCTGCTTCTATGACCTTTTCAAATTTATCAAATTCGGTTTTAACTGCACCAAGAATTCTCCAGACCTCTTGTGAGCGCTTTTGGATTGCAAGTGTTTTAAAGCCCATTTGAATGCCGTTTAAAAGTGCTGCCATTGTACTTGGACCTGCGACATTGATATGATATTCTCTCTGAAGGTATTCAACAAGTCCCGTTGTATTAATAACCTCAGCATAAAGTCCCTCAAATGGCAGGAACATAATCGCAAAATCGGTTGTATATGGCACTTCAATGTATTTGGTATGTATATCCTTGGCAAAGCTCTTAATTCTTGTTATTAGAACGGATGAGGCTTGTTTAATAGCATCTGTATCTCCACTCTCATATGCTTCTCTTAAATTTAAGTATGCGTCCTGAGGAAATTTTGAGTCGATAGGAAGATATACAAACCCACCATCTCCCGATGGCATTTTAACTGCAAATTCAACCACATTTTTACTGTTTGGAACAGTTGCAACATTTTCCTCATACTGCTCAACAGACAAAATTTCCTTTAATATCGCCCCAAGCTGAATTTCTCCCAATATTCCCCTTGTCTTAACATTTGAGAGTACCTTTTTTAAATCTCCTACTCCTGAGGCAAGGCTTTGCATTTCGCCCAGACCCTTATAAACCTGCTCAAGTCTTTCACTCACAAGCTTAAAGGATTGATTCATCTTATCTTCCAAGGTTTTTTGCAATTTTTCATCAACTGTTCTTCTCATTTCATCAAGTTTTTTTGAATTTTCTTCAGAAATATCGGTAAGCTTTTTTTCAACAGTCTGTCTTATTGCCTCTAACTTTTGTTCGTTCATTGACTCATATGTTTTAAAACGATTTTCAAGTCTGTTAAAGCTTTCAGAAAGTGCTTTTTCTTGCTTTTCATCTGCATTTTTCTGATTTGTGGAAATCAATTCGCCCATTGTTTTTACAGAGTTCTGTATTGATTGTGATGCATCTGTTATAGGCTTTGATACATCATCAGATTTTTTTGTTATTAATATAATTTGTAAAATTAAAATTATTAATGCTAATATTATGATTATTTCCATATTTAACTCCTTTTTTAAATTTTATATTTATATTATACATATTTTAAAAATAAAGGTCAATAATAATATCGTAAAAACTTTAAGGAGGAAACGAAAATGAAAAAAACAAAATATATTTTGATTTCAACATTGGTATTTTTGCTTTTGACAGGTTGCGGAAGTAACGATAATAACACAGGAACTAACTCAACTAACCAGGGAAATAACAATGGCACAAACGCAGTTGAGGATATCGGAGACGGAGTTATTGACGGTGTTGAAAATGCAGGAGACGGAATTATTGACGGTGCTGAAGATATCGGAAACGGTGTTAAAAAGAGCATGGACAATATGATGGGAAAAAACGGAAACAATAATAGTTCAAACAGTGGAAAATAAAAAAATACCCCAATTATTTTGGGGTATTTTTTATTTTTCCATAAGCTTTTTAATTCTGATATCGTCACCTTTAAATCCGAAAATCTTAAAGCTTTCATAAATTCTTGAGGTTAATCTTACGCTATAATTTTCAGAAAACT
>JAFXBO010000070.1 GCA_017521775.1 Clostridia bacterium
ACTTTTACGCCTGAAGATTTAGAAAAAATTGAAGCAGAAATGAAAAAAATTGCCAAAGAAAATCTTAAAATTGAAAGATTTGAGTTACCTAAGGATGAAGCTTTGGAATTAATGAAGGACGAGCCTTATAAAATTGAGCTTATCAATGATTTGGCAGAGGGTGAGGTTATATCCTTCTATAAGCAAGGTGAGTTTACAGATTTATGTGCAGGACCTCATGTCAACTACACAAGTAAGGTTAAGGCATATAAACTATTGAGTGCAACAGGAGCATATTGGAGAGGAAATGAAAAGAACAAGATGCTTCAAAGAATTTATGGTACTGCTTTTTCAAACAAGGAAGAATTGCAGGCTCACTTGGAACAGCTTGAAGAGGCTAAAAAGAGAGACCATAATAAGCTTGGTAGAGAATTGGAATTATTCACAACATCAGAAGTTATCGGACAGGGCTTACCTATTCTTTTGCCAAAGGGTGCAAGAATTATTCAGCTTTTGCAAAGATTTGTTGAAGATGAAGAACAAAAAAGAGGTTGGCAGTTGACTAAAACTCCATTGATGGCAAAAAGTGATTTATATAAGATTTCAGGACATTGGGATCATTATAAAGACGGAATGTTTGTTATGGGTGATGAGGAAACAGATAAGGAAGTGTTTGCACTTCGTCCTATGACCTGTCCATTCCAATATCAGGCATATCTTAACAGAGGCCGTTCGTATAGAGATTTACCTATTCGTCTTGCAGAAACATCAACATTGTTCAGAAATGAAGCATCAGGGGAGATGCATGGTCTTATAAGAGTAAGACAATTTACGATATCAGAGGGACACTTAATGTGTACTCCTGAACAATTAGAGGACGAATTTAAAAATTGTCTTGAGTTAACAAACTTTATGTTAAAAACTCTTGGATTATATGAAGATGTATCATACAGATTCTCTCAATGGGATCCTGACGACAGAGAAAAATATATCGGTACAGAGGAACAATGGGATGAAGCTCAGGGCATGATGAAGAAAATCCTTGACCACCTTGGAATTGAATATAAAATCGGAGTTGGTGAGGCAGCTTTCTATGGTCCTAAGCTTGATATTCAGATTAAGAATGTTCATGGTAAGGAAGATACTCTTATCACAATCCAGATTGACCAGATGCTTGCCCAGAAGTTTGGTATGGAATATGTGGATAA
This sequence comes from Clostridia bacterium, assembly GCA_017521775.1. Taxonomy (GTDB): domain Bacteria; phylum Bacillota; class Clostridia; order UBA1381; family UBA1381; genus RGIG1988. The sequence goes on from JAFXBO010000070.1 coordinate 1,188, forward strand.
GGATGGAACAAAGAAAAATCCATATATCATCCACAGAACTTCAATTGGTTGCTATGAAAGAACTTTGGCATTGTTAATTGAAAAATATGCAGGAGCATTCCCTGTTTGGTTAGCACCAGTTCAGGTAAAGATGCTAGCAATTGCAGACAGACATCTTGATTATATCTATGATGTTAAGAAAAAGCTTGAAGCTGCAGGAATTATTCGTGTTGAAGTGGATGACAGGTCTGAAAAAATCGGATATAAAATCAGAGAAGCGCAACTTGAAAAGGTTCCGTATATGCTTGTTATCGGAGATAAGGATATTGAGAAAAATACTGTTTCGGTTCGTTCAAGAAAAGATGGCGATATAGGTGCAATGAGTATTGATGAATTTATTGCAAAAATCACTGAGGAAGTTGAAACAAAGAAATTATAATTTTGTTGATGATTGGTACAAATGTGCCAATCATCAATTTTCGAGAGGAAGTGATATGATGGATTTTGTTGCAATTGATTTTGAAACAGCAACATCAGGTGCTAATAGTATATACAGTATGGGAATATGTACTGTTTCTGGTGGAAAAATAAAGGAACGAAAAGAACTGCTAATTAGACCTGAACCATTTGAATTTAATGAATATAACATTAAAATTCATAATATTACGCCTGATATGGTTATTGATAAACCAACCTTTAAGGAGTATTGGAATGAGATTTTTCCGACCATCCGGGCATCTGTAACTCCTGCAATCGTATCCAGAGAGATCTTTGCGCTGGACTCTGTTGCCAGCAACGCAATGAAGTCCAGTAACCCCAACAGCGGTGTTCATCCGGTGGATGTTGCAAAAACTGTTGATACCAGCAATCCCGATCCCGGTAAAAATCAGGGCGGTATTGCGGTTGTGGAATGCTTCAATGTTTCATTCTGTGATGCCAACGGCGTCCGTAAGGATCGCCCCAATGGTGGTCTTTATGTCACCGAAGCAGAAGCCAGCAAAACAGTTACCGCAGGCGGACCGAACGCTGAAACCGTGGTGATCGCCCTTGACGGGGACAAGAT
>JAFXBO010000071.1 GCA_017521775.1 Clostridia bacterium
ATATGTTACCCCTTGCGCAAAAACGATACTTCCTTCAATCACCAACAAATCCCTCAGGCAGGTTGCCCAGGATTTGGGTCCTTACATATTCTCTTGTTTCCATATTTTGTTTTGCAGCTGCAACCCATACAGGCTCCAAAACCACAACCCATTCTTTCTTCAAAGCTTAACTGTCCTGATGTGGTTGTATTATTATATATTGCTTTTAGCATTGGCTCAGGTCCACAGGTATAAAAATATGTATAATCAATGGTTTTTATTGCATCAGTAACAAAACCTTTAATTCCGACACTTCCGTCAACAGTTGTGATAATCACATCTGCACCGATTTTTTCAAATTCTTCTTTATAAAAAACTTCGTCAGCACTATTAAAGCCAAGAATTGCAACAGGCTTTTTTCCATTCTTAATTAATTCTTTTGCAAGGTTAAACATCGGAGGAACACCTGCACCACCACCGATAACAACAGGCTTTTCTCCACTCTTTGAAATATCGAAGCCATTCCCAAGACCTGTTAAGATATCAAGTTTTTCTCCTTTACCCATTTTCGCCATTTTTTCAGTACCTTTGCCGACAGCTTTATAAATAATGGTTATACTATCATCGTCATAATCACAAACAGAGATTGGTCTTCTTAAATAAAAACCATCAAGTTTTATATTTAAAAACTGCCCGGGAGCAACAAATGATTTTGTGTCCCCCAAAAGAACCATTTCATATGTGTTCTTAGCGATGCAAACATTTTTTTCTATTGTATATAAGTCCTGTTTAAGCATTCTTTATTATCCTTTCTTTAAAATCATCAAAAACAACCTGTCCATTACACATTGTCATAAGTGTTTTTCCACTGACTTTCATACCTTCAAACGGAGTTGCTTTTCCTTTTGACAAGAAATCATCAGGATTAATTGTATATTCGCTTTCTAAATCAAAAACTGCAAATGATGCTTTTTCTCCATCGGATATTTCATTTTTAATTCCAAATCGATTGCACGGATTAATACTCATTATTTCAATCAGTTTTTCAAGTGATATTGTATTTGTTTTCACAAAATGAGTATACATTACCGAAAACGCAGTCTCAATACCGACAACTCCCATAAGGCTCTTTTCCAAACCCTTTGACTTTTCCTCGGCACTGTGAGGTGCGTGGTCAGTCGCAATCATATCAATTGTTCCGTCAATTATTCCATCAATAAGAGCTTGTCTGTCTTCTTTTGAACGAATCGGAGGGTTCATTTTAAATCTGCCCTCTTCCTTTAGGTCGCTGTCCGAAAAAACAAGGTAATGAGGCCCTGTTTCACAAGTGATATCAACTCCGTCTTTTTTTGCTTGTCTTATTGCTTCAACACTCTCTTTTGCTGACACATGGCACACATGATATTTACAAGCTGTCTCCTTTGCAAGTTTTATGTCCCTTATTATAGGTCCATATTCACTCTCAGAGCATATGCCCTTGTGATTATTTTTTTTTGCATATTCTCCATCGTGTATATATCCACCATTTAACAAACTGTTATCTTCACAATGAGCAACTATTATCTTGTCATTCTCCTTAGCAAATTCCATTGCCTTTTTCATTAGCTCTGCATTCTGCACCCCTCTGCCATCGTCAGAAAAACCACCTACTGCATTTTTCATTCCCTCAAGGTCAGCGAGTTTCTCACCCATTTGTCCGACCGTTATTGAACCATATGGATAAACATTTACTAAAGCATCTTTTTCTATTATATCAGTTTGAATTTTTAAGTTATCCATATTATCAGGAACAGGGTTAAGATTTGGCATCGAGAATACATTTGTGTATCCACCTCTTGCACAGGCAGAAGTTCCTGTTTTAATGGTTTCCTTATATGAAAAACCCGGTTCTCTCAAATGCACATGAACATCAGTGAGTCCGGGAACAATAATACAACCAGAAAAATCGACAGATACAGAATTTTTTTCTGCTTTGTCAATATCAAATTCAAAAATTCCATTTATTATAGCTATATCCCTCTTTGTAAAATTGCCGTCTATAAACAATTAGCATTTTTTAATATAAAGTCCATTATTTCCCCTCCACAAATTGATGATATAACTCATAAATATCCTTAAATATCATACCATATTTTTCTCCCAAAGTCAATAAAAAACACCCAATTAATTGGGTGTTTTAGCTTAAACCTGTTTTCCTGTCAAATCGTATTCCGATGCATCAAGTATTTCAACATTTACAATGTCACCGAATTCTATTTCATCATTTGCTGCAAAATAAACTGTTCCGTCAACATCTATGCTGTCTCCTCTGCTTCTTCCATAGAACAAATAGCTTTCCTCATCATAGCCTTCTGCCAAAACCTCGAGCACTTGTCCGATTTTTTCCTGATTTTTCTCTAAAGAAATTCCCTGTTGCAAAGTCATTAATCGATTTAATCTTTCCTCTTTTATTTCTTCGTCTATCTGGTCATCAAACAAGCTTGCTGCTGTGTCC
>JAFXBO010000013.1 GCA_017521775.1 Clostridia bacterium
AAAGATTTTCAGATAATGTAAATATTATGACCTTGGCTTGTCCCGGACTAATGGAATATATTGAGGATGGAATTACAGAGGGAAAAGAACTGGAGGATTTTTTAGAAAAGTTATTCTCCGATGTTAGGGGAATAAAATTTGATTCAGTTGTTCTTGGATGCACTCACTACCCACATATAAAAGAAACTATCAAGAAAGTACTGGGCGATAACATAATGGTTTTTGATGGTGGAGAGGGGACTGCAAAAGAAACGAAAAGAAGACTTGAAGCTTCAGGCATTATAAATAAATCTAAAGAAAATGGAATTGTTAAAATCACTTGTTCATCAAAAGAAAAAAACATAGAAGAATTATCATTAAAACTACTGAAAAGTTAAAGGAGCCAAGACTTCAACAATTTGTTGGTTTAAGCTTCTTTTTTTCTGTATTTACAAAGTGCATAAAATATTTAGAAAAAACAGTTTGTGTTTGTTAATTTGATATATTGACAATGATGTTAGAATATGGTATTATATTGGATATATGATACAAATGTTTTTCTGTGACAAACATTTTTGGAGGTTTTTTTATGGAAATATCCCATATTATTATGGATTACAACATAGCTCCTGATGTTTTCAAAAGAGTGATTACAGCAAAGAAATTAATTGCATCAGGTAAATGTAAATCGGTCAATGATGCATTGGAGCAGACAAATCTGAGCAGAACTGCATTTTACAAATACAAAAACCATATATTTGCTCGTGATGAAGTTCAAAGTGGTGAGATTGCAACACTTGCATTTACACTTGATGATGTTACAGGAATTTTGTCGGAAATTCTTAGTGTACTTGCAACAGGGAATATGAATGTTTTAACAATAAACCAGAATATACCTGTTAATGGTGTGGCAAATATCACAATTTCATTGAGGATTAATGATGTCTCTGCAAATTTGGATGAAATTATTGAAGATTTAAAGAAGATTGACGGAGTTAATAAGGTTCACTTATTGGCAATGTCGTAATAGAATGGAGGATTACGATGGCAAAAGCGGCTATTTTGGGGTTTGGAACAGTTGGCAGTGGTGTTTATGAAATTTTAAGAGATAAAAGTTTCACACTTTCTGCAGGTGAAGATATTGAGGTAAAATACATTCTTGATATCAGGGATTTTGATGATGCTGAGATTAAAAAATATCTTGTCAATGATTTTGAAATTATTGCAAATGATAAGGAAGTGAAGGTTGCAGCAGAGGTTATGGGTTGGACTACATCCAGCTTATGAATTCACCAAAAGACTTTTGGAAAATGGTGTGAGCGTTGTTACATCAAATAAGGAACTTGTTGCGACATATGGTGCAGAATTATTGGAAATTGCTAAGGAAAATGATGCTTCATATATGTTTGAAGCAAGTGTTGGAGGTGGAATACCTGTTATAAGACCTATGGGTATTTGCACAAAGGCGAACGATGTTTTAAGAATTGCCGGAATTTTAAATGGAACAACAAACTATATTTTAAACGAAATGTTCAAAAAAGGAAAAGACTTTGAGGAAGCACTAAAGGACGCGCAAGCTAAGGGTTATGCTGAAAGAAATCCTGCTGCTGATGTTGAGGGTCATGATGCTTGCAGAAAGCTTGCAATTCTTTCATCAATGGCATGGGGAAAGTTTGTTGACTATAATGAAATTCCAACAGAGGGAATAACAAAAATCACATTAGATGATGTTAAATACGCAGAATAGTTGAATTGTGTGATAAAATTAATAGGATATTCAGAAAAAGTCGGAGAAAAAATATATGCAAGGGTATCACCAATGCTTGTGTCTGATGATATAATATTGAGTGGAGTTAATGATGTATTTAATGCAGTTATGATAAAGGGTGACAGTTTAGGTGATGCAATGTTCTATGGCAGAGGTGCAGGAAAACTTCCTACTGCAAGCGCAGTTGTTGCCGATGTAATTGATTGTGTCAGACATTTTAATACCAAAAAGCATAATATGTTATGGGATATTGATAATGAAGATATTATGTCCGATCCTGATGAGAAGAAGATGTCATTCTTTGTAAGATGTCAGGATACAAAAGATAACATAGAAAAACAGTTTGAAGAATTGAAATATATAGATTTGAAAGATGAAGAGAATGCATTTTTAGTAAAATCAATCTCACAAAACGAGTTAGAACAAAAGCTTTCAAGACTTTCTGGTGTTATTTCATTTATGAGAGTTATGGAGGCTTAAAAGTAGAAGTAATTGTGCCTGTAAAATAAGGAGGAATTAATATTATGGGTTTAGTAGTGCAAAAATATGGTGGCTCTTCTGTAAGAGATGCCGAAAGAGTTATGAATGTCGCAAGACGAATAGTTGAAACCTATGACAATGGAAATGATGTTGTTGTCGTTGTTTCTGCTCAGGGAGATACAACTGATGATTTGATTGCAAAAGCAAAAGAAATCAATCAAAATCCATCAAAAAGAGAAATGGATATGTTATTGTCATCAGGTGAACAGATTTCAATTTCTTTGCTTGCTATGGCGATTGAAAGCTTAGGAAAGCCGGTTGTTTCATTGACAGGCTGGCAGGCAGGATTTAAAACAGATTCTAAGTATTCTCTTGCAAGAATACATAAAATAGATAAGGAACGCTTGCAAAATGAACTTGATAAAAAGAAAATCATTATTGTTGCAGGATTCCAGGGAATTAATAAATATGATGATATAACAACGTTGGGAAGAGGTGGCTCAGACACTTCTGCAGTTGCTTTGGCAGCAGCTCTTCAAGCAGATGTATGTGAGATATATACAGATGTTGACGGAGTTTATACTGCAGACCCAAGAATTTGTAAGAATGCATATAAG
>JAFXBO010000072.1 GCA_017521775.1 Clostridia bacterium
CATCTTCGAAGCATCTCAGAATGCCAAGGGTGTATCTGAGACAACACTGAATAATTATAAGTACAATCTGAAGAACATCTCAAAATATCTGGATGTTAAGAAACCCTTTGAGGATGTCACCAAGAGAGATATAGAACAGATGGTGGCGGCCATGAGAGATGCTGGCTTGGCACACAATACCATTGCAACCTATGTTAGAAACCTGAAGACATTCTATAACTGGTGCAAAGCAGAGGGTTTTCCCTCCATTGATTTTCCATCCATAAGAGAGAGGGAGACAGTCAAAGAAACCTACACAGATGCAGAACTGGAGAGGTTACTGAGAAGACCCACTGGAGATTGCGATTTTGGAGAATACAGAAGTTGGGTTCTGGTGAATTTCTTTATGAACAGTGGTTGCAGATCAGCCACAGTCAGACACATTCAAAATAAAGATGTGGACTTTGGGTCTATGACTGTTGTGTTCAGGCACAACAAAAATGGAAGAATCCAGACCATTCCACTTTGCAGTCTTATGGCAAGTATTTTGAAAGAGTATATGAAAATCAGGGGTGGTCCAGCAGAGGCATATTTGTTCTGCAATACCTATGGAGAAATGCTTACAGAAGATGCACTGAGACATGCAATCAGAAGATACAACCAGAGCAGGGGAGTGGAAAGCACTTCTATCCATAAGTTCAGGCATACATTTGCCAGAAAGTATCTGATTGACTGTGGTGGCAATGCCTTTACCCTCCAAAAGCTGATGGGACACTCTACACTGAATATGACAAAGCATTATTGCAGGGTGTTTGATGCAGACATAGCAAAGGACTATGATATTGTTTCACCTTTGGCACAGTTCCAGAAGGGAAGGGTCAGGATCACAAAGAGGTAAAGAAAAAGGAGCAGGGAAAAAATCCTTGCTCCTTTTGGTTTAGTATAGACTTCTGATTTTATCCAGGTAATCAGAAAGCTCCTGAATGGTATCATCTGGGTAAAGTAGTTTTGCTTTATTGCCAAAGCCCAGGAGCCAACCAAAGAACTGGTCACTGATTTCAACATATCCTGAAACACTGAAATGGGTGTCATCTACTTTGGCATACTGGAAATCTGTAGTGCCAAATCTATCCACCACAGCATCCAACAGAGGATTGATGAATCTGATGGTCACAAGTTTCTGATTGCCTCCAAACATGGAGAACACTCTTTTGGTGTATGTTTTCAGGTCTACCTTCTTAAAGGCTTCTTCGCCCTCCCTGGGCTGGCTGGTAAAGGCAATGTCCTTCATCCTGTCCACTCTGTAGGTTCTCAGATCCTTAGAGTAATCATCAAAGGCAAGCAGATAATAATTGCCATCATTGATGAGAAGCTGGAAGGGGCTGACAGTGTACCTTGTGCCTTTTCTTCTTTCTACCTGTTGGCTCACATCACTGATGGAATGCTTCAGATATTTGAAGCTGATCTTCTCAGGAGTATGTCTTTTATCATCCAGGGAATGACTCATTGCATCATTGATAATAGAAATATTATTTAATACACTTTGATTATCTGTCTTTACTCTGTCAGTCAGGAATGCTTTGTGTCTGATTTGTTCTGCTTCATTTTCGCTGACAAAGCCACACACCACATCAATCAGATTTTTGGCTTTCTTCTCAGTCAGAAATTTGGCTGAGTAAATACATTCAGCAATCACTCTGAGGTCATGAACTTCAAACTTTCTGTGGGTGATGTTATAACCACCCTTCTTCCTGTCATAGACAATCAGCTTTTCAGCATCATCCTCTTTGATAGCTTCATAGGCTTCATCAATATCTGTATCATTCTCCAGCATCCAGGCAACAGCATTGATTTCATCAATATCACTGTAGATGGATCTTCTGTCTGCATTGATGCCCAGAATTTCTTCCAGGTAGCCAGAAATTTCACTGGCACTGACAGAATGGGTTTCATCTGTATTTGCCTGCAAATATTGAAGCACAAGATAGGGTTTCATTTTCTGATGTTGCTGACGACCCCTACGACATTGGCGAGGGGGAAGGAGTTCGTCTGCCTTTCTCTGTGCTTTCTTCAGATCCTTATTGGATGCCATCTGTTCCACTCCCTTTTGAAGTGTATTTTTCAATTACTATACCATACCAGAAGCCAAGAGAAAAGGGATATTATGAAAACCCTTTTGGTGGCGGGGTCTGCCCTCAGAAGAATGCAGGAGGCTTTTTGATTCTGGGAGGCGAAGCAGACAGTCATTAAGGGTGCAGTAAAATAACCCCAAGGGTTTTCCATAATAGATAATAGAAAGAATGGAAAACCTTTGGGGGTTCTGTATTATTTGTTAGTCATTTCCTTCATCAGTCTCAGAATCAAGTCAGCCTGTTCCTCTGTCAGCTTTTGTGCTTCCTGAGTAATGCCTCTCACCTGGGTAGGAGCAACCAAATCTGTATCAAAAAATTCCTTTGGAGTAACCCCCAGGTATTCACAGATATAGATAAAACCAGTCATGGAGGGAAGGGTTCTCTTATTTTCAATCTTATTGATATAGCTTTCACTCTGCCCCAGAGACAGGCTCATATCCCTGGCTGATACACCTTTCTGGATTCTCAACTCTGCAACTCTGTTATGGAACCATTCAATATAATCCATTTGTTCCACCTCCATTTTGTATGTATTATAAATCCACTACACACAAAAACCATGGAATTAAAAGATGTGTTTACATTGACATAGATAGTATAAAGATATATAATAAGCAGTAATAGGACTTTTAATTCCCAATAGAAGAAAAAGTTCAAAAATAAAAGGAGAGAGAATTATGTATTGTCCCAAATGTGGTACTGATGTAGGTCAATCCAAGTTCTGTTCTAATTGTGGTGCAAAGCTTACAGAGGAGAACAGTGGAAATGGTTTTCTGAATCAGGCTCAAGCTAAAATTAAGGATGGTGTTCAGTGGTTTAAGGCACAGGAACCCAAAAAACAAATCATCATGGGTATCAGTGCACTGCTTGTAGTGGTTCTGCTGTTTGTGTTTGCTGGTGGTGGAACAGGTGGTGATGTTCAGGATCAGCTGTGTGATGGTGTTTGGTGTAGACAGATGAGCTTTGAGGGTTCTTCTTTTACTACTATTGATTTTGGTCCCTGGCTGACCACATATGTTTATGAATTTAAGCCCAATAATACCTTTATTAAGTATGCTGGTACCTATTATTTTACTGATATGGGATCCTTGTTAAATGAACCCATGGAAGAATCTTTCTCAGGTAAGTATTCCATTGATGAAGAGAAGTGTCAGATTATTTTGAATTCTTCTGATGGTGAAACTGTGAAAATACCCTATACAATCAATGAATATACACATGAACTGCTGTTTGATGTTGATTCTTCTGGTAAATCTTACTATTGGAATGAAAAATCCCTGGAAGATGCAATGTTCTATTATGACAACAGAAGAGATTAAAATACATCACTAAGAACTAAATAACAATTGGGAGCAGATGTAACTCTGCTCCCTCTTTTCATATCTTCCTATATTTGAACTACACTTTTCAATAATATCCAACAGCAAAGAAACAACTTTCAATCAGAAATAAAAATCTAACAGCATATCTAATTCCTTTTCTGCTGATTCTGCCTGTGCCTCCATCATGGCTATAAAAGCTGGATCATGCCAGGGTTCCACATCTTCTTCCTCTGGGTCTGGTTCCCACTCCTGACACTGGGATAACTGAAATTCAAACTCTCTTATCTATTGGTTTTCACAAATACTCTGCCAGTCAATGTCACAGGAATCATACTGAAATGTTTCAAAAAACATATATTTTTCTCCTTAAATCTTTAATTTCTATAAATATTATAACATATTTTTATCATAAAATCAAATAAGTCCACCATTATGGTGGACTTACAGAACTTTTTGACTATAAAAGTGTGGCATGACCTTCAATGGCTTTCTCTATTCTCTGAGGTTCAATGCCAATGTACCTTTGTGTGGTTTCAGCAGAGCTATGTTGCAGGAGCCTTTGCACCAGGGCAATGTCACACCCATTGGCTTTGTAGATTTCTGTTGCATACCATTTCCTAAAGCTGTGGGTTCCTATGCCCTCATAGCCCAGGTAATCACAGACAATGGCTAACTGCTTTTGAATTGCTCTTGCTGTCACAGGAAAAATCCTGTCC
>JAFXBO010000073.1 GCA_017521775.1 Clostridia bacterium
GACGGCTATATGGTTTCAACAGATAAGAGTGCAAACTATGGTGACGATGCATATTTCATGTATTACGGAAAATCTAATGTAACAGGTCAATTTATATCACAAGCTAAATTCAGAATTCCAGAAATCCATAATGGCGCAAGATATTTGCCTGTAACATTCAAGAGAGATGCTGATTCACCAAAATCAACACAACTTATACGAACAGTTACAGCAATAGGTCAGGCTGATGGAACAGCTAAATTGTTTGCAGTTAATCCAAACCTTTCTGATGTAACAGATACAACAACACATACATTTGATGATGTCGTACTTGAAAGTGCTGAAGGACAGGATGCTATTATCAATCAAAACACATGGTACACAATGAAGATAACTGTAAATATGGATGATGATCCTGCAACATTCTCAACATATACTGCAGTAATTTTAGATGAAGCAGGTAATGAGATAGCAAAAGCAGGTCCATATCAATTTGGTGCACACGCTGTAAATGGATATTCAACACCTAGATTCCAATTGACATCAGTATATATGCTTGCATATGGTGGAATTATCCGTAAATCAGATGATACAACTAATGCAACATTAGAAATTGACGATGTTTATGCTAAGTATTTAGAATCAGCAACATACACATCTACAGTAGCAAATGGTGCAGAGAATGTTGATGTTAATTCAAACGTTGTTCTAACATTTAGCAAGGAAATGAATCCTGATTCATTTGGTGGTGTTATTGTTTATGAAGGAAATGTTGAGGATAAGATTATTTGTCAAACAACAAAGACATATAATGAAAATGATAAGACACTAACAATTGCTCCACTTTCTACATTCAAGTATGGAAGAACTTACACAGTTGTTATTCCAAATAAGGTTGCTGATGCTGAGGGTGTTACTCTTAAAAAGAGTCAAATCTCATTCACAACAGAAACTATACCAACTGATGGTGTAACAATTAGCACTCCATCTATAACAGGTACAGTTGTGGCAAACGGCGTTGTAAATGGTGCAGTTACATTCACAAAGAACAACTTTGATACAAATGAAGACTTGACATTTATGGCAGTTGCTTATGATGAAAACGGAACAAAGGTTGGAATTGGTTACATTGAAGATAACTTCGCAGAATCAGATAATGTAACACTTAACTTCAACTTCACAATTCCATCAACAGCTGTAGGTACTGGAGAAATCAAATTATTGGTATGGGATAGCTTCGAAACAATGAAGCCGGTGGCTACAGAAAAGATTTGGCCAGCTAACTAATATTCAAAATTATTGTTATAGGGTGTGACGAGCATCACACCCTACAACTCTCAAAGAATATTTGTATTTTATTGTTGAAAAATAGGCAGAAAATGTTTTTGTTTAGAACATTTGATTATAAGAAAATAGGAGATAAATGTATGACATCAAAAAAATCAATTTTTAAAAGAGTATGCTCCTGCCTTTTGGCAATGAGTTTTATCGCTGCTCCAGTTTTCGATGAAGAAACAAAAAGTGATAACAGAGCACTTTTACAGGTTGAATTTTTAGAAGCCCTTGGCGTATATGATTCTGACAGAACAATGATGTCAGAAACAGAGGATTATCTCACAAGAGAAAATCTTGCAGTTATTCTTGGAGGCTTCTTTGGATTAGAACCTACTGCTCCGGTTGGTGCAGAAAATCAAACAGCATTTTTGGATATCGAGCCCGATCACTGGGCTGCTGAAAGAATACAAGCTGTTGCAGACAGAAAGATTATGTCAGGTTATTCAGATGGTTATTTCAGACCTGATAATAATGCGACATTTGAACAGGCTGTTAAGACTCTTGTTGTTTTAGCAGGACACGATATCAATGCAGATTTTAAAGGTGGTTGGTCAGCAGGCTATATGAATGTTGCCAACGAATTAGGAATTACAGATGGTGTTTCTTTAGGATTAACAGATCCTATCAGAAAGAGCCAGTTTACTCAGATGGTTGTAAATCTTCTTGATGCAGAAATGCTTAATGCAGTATTTACAGCATCAGGTGAAATACACTATGAACATACAGATAAAATATTTATGAACGAAGTTCTTGATATTTATACTCAAAAAGGTGTTATGACTGCTAATGATCAAACATCACTTTTGGGAAAAAATACTGCTGAAAAAGGTTTTGTAACTATCGGTGGTATCAATCTTAAAGCAGATGGCTTATATACTGATTATCTTGGTTGTGATGTGAAAGCATTCTACAAGTATGATGCGGATGATAACGAAGGCACTTTGCTTTGGATTGAAGAAGGAAAGAAGAACAGTATTCTTGAAATTGACGGAGAATATATAATAAATCCTAACTCAAATGGTTATTTTGAATATGAAGAGGGAAGAAATATTAACAAAGTTCGTATTGCGGACATACTTTCTCTTTCAGTTATCTATAATGGCAAGTTAAGAAACTTTGCTTCATATCAGGATTTAGCTCCAAAGAATGGTACAGTTAAACTTATCGATGCTCAAAAGGACGGTATTTTTGAAACTGCTTTGGTATGGAATTACTATGATTATATTGTAGAATCAGTTTCTATGCAAGAGAATGTAATTAATATCGTTGACCAGAGAGGCGAGATTGCTGTTTTAGAAATCTCTTTGACTGATAACTATTATCTTGATATAACAGATGGTAAAAAGCAAATTAATATAGAATCAATTCCAAGTGGTTCGATTATATCTGTTGCTGCTGATACCTTCACTCAGGATAAATTAGATACAGTTATAAGTGACAACAAAATTGACATTGTTGCATCTTCAGTTAAAATACTTTGCACAGGTGATGATGTTGTTGGAACATTGAATTCATATAGTAACAAGAGCTATACAATTGATTCAAAGGTTTATGAATTCGGCCCATATTTTGATGCTGCAGCACAAAATCTTATTATGGGTACAGGTATGATTGCTTACCTGAACCAATTTGGAAAAATCATTTGTATTGAATTAACAGATGGATGGAACTATGGTTTTGTTAAGAAAGTTGCCTACTTGGACGAAGAAGAGTTGTACTTAATCAGAATATTCACATCTGATGGAGATTTCGTTGATTATAAAGTTGATAAGTTAAAAATTGACGGAGAGCTTAGAAAAGACGCTCAAATTATTGAAGATTTAAATGAAACAGGAAAATATTATCAAGAGCAAACAGCTCTAACAGCTGATAACCGTGCTGATTATCATCAAATGATTAAATATTTCATCAAGAATAAGAAATTGATTGAAATTGATACATTGGTTATGAATGCTACTAAGGAAGATTCACAAGAGAACTTTAGAATGTCTAAGAGCGTAGCTACTGATGTAGAACTTGCATCAGGTAATGCTAAGGTTGTTGGTGATGAAATGTTTATATTCCCAACAACAGCAAAGTACTTTGTAATTCCTCAGGATATGAATGCTAATGAAGATTTTGTTATGCATAGTATTTCAACTGCAAGAAGAAATACATATACAAGAATTTTGTTTGATGGCGACGATATGAACATCATTCCACTTGTAGTTGAATATGGTAAAGTGGAAACAAAAGTTGACTGTAGAAACTTTAACAACTATGATATGATTTTCAGAGAAAAATCTTATGAATTGAATGCAGAGGGAGATCCTACATATTTTCTAAAGGGTGTTCATCTTGCATCAGGTAATGATATTGAGATTGAGCTTGAAAATGAATCTGTTTATGATATTTATTTAAATGATGATCTCAAGTCTGGTGACATCGTTTCATGGAATCAGAACTATAAGGGTAAGGCTACACAAATTTTGAGAGTTTATAATCCTGAATTAGGATTTGAATCTGGTGTTATATCTGGTTTGATGAAATCATACTTCACAACAGGTAATAACTTGTTTGCGGGTACTGTTATAAACAGAAGAGATAACTATATGTTAATTAGAGATATTGTTACTGGCAAAGATCATATTCCTGATATAGTTCTTTGTAGTTTCTCTGCAACTGGTATGGTTTATGTTGTAGAAACTGAAACAGGAAATATCAGACAAGGTACTCTTGCAGAACTAAAAACTGAAACCAGATATAGTCAAAGTGGTGCAGATAATATCTTCTTAAGATATGAAGGTTATACACCGAAGAGAATTGTAATCTATAAATAAGGAGGTTGTTGCTATGCTAAAAATAACAAAAGCTATGCTTTGCTCAGCTCTTGCGTTTACAATGACTCTTGCAATAGCTCCTCCAACATTTGCAGATCAGGAAGTTGCCCAGATTTATGTTTCATTAAAGGGTTCTGACTCTGCTGAAGGAACAATCGATAAACCTTTAAAGTCAATTCAAGCAGCCAAAAAAATGGTTAATAAGCTAAAACAAGAAGGTGGCTTTAGTGGTGCAGTTGTAAATATCCGTGAGGGTATTTACAATATCGGAAGAGGAATCACTTTTAACAAAATCGATTCCGGCTCCGAGGATACTCAGATTATTTATAAGGCTTATAATAATGA
>JAFXBO010000074.1 GCA_017521775.1 Clostridia bacterium
CAGGTATAGGTCTTGAAAGACTTGCTGCAGTTAATCAGGGTGTTGCAAATCTTTTTGAGGTTGATACAGTTAGAAATGTTATGTCACACATCTCAAAAATTGCAGGTGTTAACTATAAGGATAATGAAAAGACGGATGTATCATTAAGAGTTATAACAGACCATATTCGTTCAACTGTTATGATGGTTTCCGATGGAGTTATACCATCAAATGAGGGAAGAGGATATGTTTTGAGAAGACTTTTAAGAAGAGCTGCAAGACATGGAAAGCTTTTGAACATTGACAGACAGTTCTTGTTTGAGGTTGCAGATACTGTAATTGATGAATCAAAGTCAGGATACCCTGAACTTGATGAAAAAAGAGAATATATCAAGAAGATTATAAAGATTGAAGAAGAAAGATTTGATGCTACAATTGATAACGGACTTGTAGTGTTGAACGGATATATTGAAGATGCTAAAAAGGCAGGTAAAAAAGAATTGACAGGTGATGAGGCATTCAAGCTTCATGATACTTATGGTTTCCCTCTTGACTTAACTGTTGAAATTGCATCTGAGAATGGCTTGGGTGTTGATGTTGACGGATTTAATAAGTGTATGCAGGAGCAGAAAGATACTGCAAGAGCATCAAGAAAGGACGGTTCTTCCTGGGATGGAGCTGACAGCTTTGAATTTGATGTTCAAAATGCTACAGAATTTTTAGGATACAAGGATTTGACTCTTGGCGCTAAGGTGCTTGGCATTGTGGCTGAGGGAGAAAAGTCTAATGCAATCAGAAAAGGACAACAGGGAATTGTTGTGACAGATAAAACTACTTTCTATGCAGAAATGGGTGGACAAGTCGGAGATACAGGTGAAATCTCTAAAGATAATGCAAAATTAAAGGTTACCAATACAACTAAAGACGGAAACGGCTTATATTATCATCATATTGAAGCAGTTGAGGGTGAGTTTAGCGTTGGTGATGAAGTAACAATGCAGGTGTGCAAAAACAGAAGACGAGCTATTGAAAGAAATCACTCAACAACTCACTTATTGCATAAAGCATTGAAAGAGACTCTTGGCACTCATGTTGCACAGGCAGGTTCTTTAGTAACCCCTGAAAGACTTCGTTTCGATTTCTCACACTTTGAGGCTATGACAAAGGAACAACTTTTAGAGGTTGAGAAAAAGGTTAACAAAACAATCTTGGAGGGCTTGGATATAATAATCAGGGAGCTTCCGATTGATGAGGCTAAAAAGCTTGGTGCAACTGCACAGTTTGGCGAAAAATACGGCGATGTTGTAAGAGTTGTTTCAATGGGTGAATATTCAGTTGAGTTCTGTGGCGGATGTCACCTTACTAATACTGCACAGGCTGGAATGGTTAAAATTTTGTCTGAGGGTGGAGTTGCAGCAGGAGTTCGAAGAATTGAAGCAGTTACAGGTATGGGTGTTTATGAATATATGACAGCAAGGGATGAAGAGATTTCAACTGTTGCGAAAACACTTAAGACAACTGAACACGACCTTTTGAAGAAGTCAGAAGCAGTTATGGATGAATTAAAAAATACACAAAAGGAATTAGAAACTCTAAAGGCTAAAATGGCAGCTGCTCAGGCAGGAGATATAATGAACAACATCAAAAAGATTGGTGAGGTTGACCTTGTTTGTGCAAGACTTGACGGACAAAGCGCCGATGCTTTAAAAACAATGGCAGATGATATTAAAGCAAAGAATGAAAATGCAGTTATTGTGTTAGCTTCATTGGTTGATGAAAAAATAACATTTGTTGCAATGGCAGCAAAGAATGCTTTGGATAAAGGAATTCACGCAGGAAAGATTATTAAAGAAGTCACAGCAGTTGCAGGTGGCTCAGGTGGTGGAAAGCCTGATATGGCACAAGGCGGAGGAAAGGATGCATCAAAGATAGACGAGGCACTTTCTAAAGCAGAGGCTATAATAAAAGAGCAATTGAATTAATGAATGGTATTATTGTAATTGATAAGCCTTGTGGAAAAACCTCTCATGATATGGTAGGGTTTATCAGGAGGCTTACAGGAATTAGAAAAGTCGGACATACAGGAACTCTCGACCCTGAGGCAACGGGAGTTCTGCCTGTTTGCATAGGTAACGCAACAAAAGCCTGCGAGCTTTTAACTTGCGAGGATAAGAGATATGTAGCAGAGCTTGCGCTCGGAATGACTACAGACACTCTTGATGCAGAGGGAGAAATCCTTACAGAACAGCCTGTTTTGTGCGATGAGGAAACAATAAAAAAGACAATAGAGAGGTTTGTAGGTGAAATTTGGCAAATTCCACCTATGTTTTCTGCAATAAAAAAGGACGGAAAAAAACTCTATGAACTTGCACGTCAGGGAATCAGCATCGAAAGAGAAAAAAGGAAAGTCATAATCCACGATATCAGCATCATAGAAATCAATATGGAAAATCAAACTGTTACAATTGATGTAGCCTGCTCTAAGGGAACTTATATAAGGACACTTTGTGATGATATTGGAATGAAATTAGGCTGTGGCGCTTATATGAATAAGCTCAAAAGGGTAAAAAGTGGCAGGTTTTCGATAGAAGATGCATATAAAACAGAGGAAATTGAAAAGCTTTTTAGAGAAAACAAACTTGAAAATGCGTTAGTTTCTGTTGATAATGTGTTTTGCGATTACCCCAAAGTAGTAGTTGATGACAGATATGCCGATTTTATAAAAAATGGTGTCAGGGTAAGGATGAAAGACCTTTTGGAAGGTCAGATTTATCGCGTTTATGACAGAGAAAATAATTTTTTAAGCCTTTCAGAATGCATTGATGAGAGGCTAACACTTCTAAAAGCTTTTTGGAATTAGACAGGGGTGAATAATATGAAAATCATTAGAAATTTGAGTGATTTAAATGCTTGTAGCATAGCACTCGGAAATTTTGATGGAGTTCATATTGCCCACAAAAGAATAATTGAAAAATGCAGAGAGTATGCAAAAAATAATGGTATTTTAAGTGGTGTTCTTCTTTTTGAAAACCATACCCAGACAGTTCTTGAGGATAAAACTTTCAAGGTTTTATCTCCACTATCTGAAAAAATTGAAATGATTGAGGAATTGGGTGTTGATTTTATCTTTATTAAATCATTTGATGAGGATACAATGAAGATGAAAAAAGGAGAATTCTTTCAGTTTTTAACTGTAAAGATGAAAGCCAAAGCATTGTTTGCAGGTTATGAC
>JAFXBO010000075.1 GCA_017521775.1 Clostridia bacterium
ATCCGTAATGCTAAAAAATATTCAACTAAGTCCAAATCAGATGCAAGCTCTCCGCAAATTCCAACCCATACTCCCTCTTTTTTTGCATTATCAACAGCTATTTTAATTATTCTTAAAACAGATAAATGAGGCTCTTCACAAAGGTATTCAACCTTTGGATTTTGTCTGTCACACGCCAACATATATTGAGTTAAATCATTCGTACCTATACTGAAAAAATCCACCTCTTTTGCAAGCTTATCACTAATCATAACTGCTGCAGGAGTTTCAATCATTATCCCAAACTCAATATCCTTTTTATATGGAATATTTGATTCTTCAAGCTCTCTTTTGACATCATTTAATATTCTTTTTACCTTTAGAACTTCATCGAGTGACACAACCATTGGAATCATAAGTGATATATTTCCATATGCAGATGCCCTTAAAATTGCCCTTAGCTGAGTTTTGAAAATATCCTCTCTATCAAGACATATTCTTATTGCCCTATACCCAAGAGCCGGATTTTCTTCCTTATCAATTTTGAAATAATCAATATTTTTATCAGCACCAATATCAAGAGTTCTTATTATTACTTTTTTACCAGCCATATTCCTTGCAACAGTTATATAAGTTTCTAACTGTTCTTCCTCTGTAGGATATGTGTTATTATCAAGATATAAGAATTCACTGCGAAACAGACCTATTCCGTCAGCATCGTTTGATAAAACATACAAAACATCCTTTAGTCCACCAATGTTCGCAAAAACATTTATATGTTTACCATCAATAGTTTTACTCTCAACACCTCTGAAGTTTTCTAAAAGAAGCTTCTTTTCTTCATCAATTCTCTTTCTTTCACAAAGAGCGTTTTTTGTCTTCTCGTCTGGCTCAATATATATTTTCCCCTCAAAACCGTCAACAATTATCAGCGAATTTTCAATATTTTGAGGATAGTCACCAACACCCACAACGGCAGGGATATTCATAGTTCTTGCTAAAATTGCCGTATGCGAGTTAACAGAACCTTTTTTGGTTACAAAGGCAAGCACCTTTGATTTATCAAATTTAATTGTTTGACTCGGCAACAGGTCAGAAGCAAAAATAACAGATGGTTCGTCTAAAAAAGGTTCTTCATCACTATTGCTCATTGCTTTTATAATTCTATCGGTTATATCGTGTACATCATCTGCACGTTCCCTCATATAGTCATCTTCCATAGATATAAACATTTTGGAGAAATTATCTCCTGTCACTGCCACTGCATATTCTGCATTAATTAATTCAGTTTCGATTATATTCTCTATTGACTCAAGATAATCTCTGTCTTCAAGCATCATTCTGTGAATATTGAATATCTCAGCGTTTCCCTCTCCAACTTCATTCACTGCATCAAGATATAACTTTTCAAGTTGCTTCTCTGCAATTTCACACGCTTTTTTAACCCTCTCTTTTTCTGTTTCAGGGTTATCTATCTTAAATCTCTTGACTTTATCTCGTGTTTTTGAAAATTCTTTAGCGTAACCTATTGCAATTCCGCCAAAAACCCCTTTTCCTTTAATTATCTGCATAATCATAATTCCTTTCCAAAACAAATTATGTACCATCATTTATTTTCTCTTTAGAAAGTTCTTATTATGCATCATAAATTATTTTTGAAGCTCTTTATCTATTATTTCCCATGCATCTTCTTTATTTTTACAAAGCTTTCTTACACTGTCTTTTGTCTTATCAAACAGACAAATTTCAGACATCTCACAATAATCGCAGGCAGATTTATTGCCATCAAGAAATGGTGAAATTTCAATATTCCCATTCATTATTTCCAAGTCAGCATCTATGATTTTCTTTTTAACATATGCTGTCAGCTTATCAAAGCTATTTCTTGAAAGAACATTAGAGGTTTGTTTCGGTGTTCCGTCATTTTTTAAGGAAAAGTTCATAAAAGAGCTTTCTCCCTTTTTTTCAATATCCATATCCATTTTTATAGCATCAGAAATGTCAAGATTTTCTTCATTTTCTTCAAGAACAACAACACCACTCAGTTGCATATCCTTTAATTTCTTCTCATTAATATTACTTTTATCCACATCATTTGCATCAATAATGCTATCCTTTAGTTTATTATACATTATACCTGTAATTTTTGCATTTAGAGATGGATTTGAATATTTGATATTTCCCAATCTGAACAGCTCGGTTGCAGCAGTAGCATATAAAATTAACTGTACATCCTGCATATTGCAAACAGACACAACAGAAAAATCTTTCTTACCCGATTTATAATCAATTATTCTGATACCTGCATTTTCTTCATCATATAATGCAATATCAATTCTGTCTATTGTACCTCTTATTCCAACCTTTCTGTCATTATTTTCTATTTTCATAGAAAAGCTTTTCTCATATTCAACTGCAGTATATTCTCCCTTTGTCAGGCTAATTCTTACAATTTCAACTGATTTTTTAATTATATTCTTAATTCTTAATAATAAATAATTAATTTTATCTTCGTCTTTTCCAACAGCTGATATTATTTTTTTTGAAAGCGATCTAATAATATCATCAATTATTTTATCACTTTCTTCGTCTGTCAATTCACTCCATCTCTTCCTTAATTCTAATATACTGTCAGCATCGCCCTCAATAATTTCGCAATACTTACAGATGATATAATGCATAAGAGTTCCCAAATCAAACTTCTGAATTTGCCAGACCTCCTCGGGCTTTGCTCCCAATCCGTATTTTATAAAATATTGGAAAGGACAATCAGCATACATCTTTAATCTGCTTGCACTATAATCTAACATCTCGTTATATAATAATTCTGCATTTTTAGATTTGATTTTTGCCCTTTCAGCTTTATATAAATCAGAATTTTTAATTACATCAAGCTTTTCTTTATCATTTTCTAAAAACCAGTTATATATCTTTTTTGCAAACTTGTCATTTTTATTATTTCTATTCTTTAAAAGATAGTCAAGCGCAGAATTAACAGTAAAATAATTATCAATTTCACTATCTGCTTCACTAAGGTCACCGTTTATTGTTATATTCTTAAAAATTTTTTTTAAATCAGCAATAACTTGTGATGGCATTTGTGCTTCACCATTAAAATCATTTAACGGATAGCTTATTGTCAAAAGTTTCTTTGCTGAAAAAAGGACCCTGAATAATTTATATTCCTCACTCTGTATATATTCTTTCGTGCTTCCGCCTATCTCTCTCTGTTCAGATTTCAAAAGTTCATCAATGTCATTTCTTTCGTTATCAGAGAACATACCCTCATCACTTTTTTCCATAGGTATGATACCTTTAATTGCTCCAATCACAAACATAGCATCAACCGAATTACTTCTGACAGCATTTGCTGATGATATCGAAACTCCATCTAATGATGGAGGAATAATAGCAATTTCATTTACAGAGAGTGCTGAAAAAATATACTTTTTAA
>JAFXBO010000076.1 GCA_017521775.1 Clostridia bacterium
ATGTATAAACCAATATTCAAAATTGAATATAATCAAAAGGACATCACAACAGATGTTTCAAATCAGGTGTTAAATATTGAATACACCGACTTTGAACATGGGCAAAGTGATGAAATAACTATTACCTTTGAAGATACACAAAAATTATGGCAAGGATCCTGGATTCCATCAAAAGGTGATTCACTTCGTGTGTTTATTGGTTATGAAGGGGAAAAATTATTAAATTGTGGACTATTTGAAATTGATGAAATAGAGTTTGCAACTCCTCCTGATATTCTTACAGTAAAAGCACTTGCGACAGGAATTACAAAAGCACTTCGTCAAAACAATTCTGTTGCTTATGAAAATAAAACCTTAAAACAAATTGCATCAGAAATTGCACAAAAACACAGTCTGACTTTAGTGGGCGAAATTGAAGATGTGAGAGTTGAAAGAATAACTCAAAATCAGGAAAGAGATTTAACATTCCTGAAGAAGTTAGCTGAACAATATGGATATATTTTCAAAATTGCAGAAGGGAATCTTGTTTTTTATAAAACAGAAAAACTCACAGGCGCTGATGCTGCGAAAATTTTATACAGAACTGATTTATCAAGAATCACTCTTACAGAAAAAACTAGCAAGAATTATAAATCAGTAACAGTAAGTTATCACAACCCAAAGACAGGAAAAAAGATTACTGCTACTGCTAAAAATGAAAAGTGTGTCAAAGGCGATACTCTTAAAATCAATGAACGATGCGAAAATAAACAACAAGCATTATTAAAGGCAAAAGCAGCTCTTGCAAAGGGTAACAATACCATTGAGGGTTCAATTGATTTGGTTGGAAATCCGAATTTAATTGCAGGGTTGAATGTTGAACTAAAAGACTTGGGTTATTTTTCAGGAAAATATCATATCACTCAAACACGACATTTTATCGATAGGACTTCAGGTTATGGAACAAGTTTGGAGGTTAAATCGTGCTAAAATTCGGAATTGTAACTGCTATCAATCCTTTAACAGCAAAAGCACGTGTTGAATTTGCTGACGATAATATTCTTTCTTATTGGCTACCGATACTTCAAAAGAAAACTTTGAAAGATAAGTTTTATTCAATTGTTGATGTAGGGGAACAGGTTGCTTGTCTTATGGATGAAAATTCAGAAGATGGAGTTATTCTCGGCTCAATTTATACAAGCCTTGATGAAGTCCCTGGAATATCAAAAGACCAACATATCGTCAAATTTGAAGATGGCAGTTTTATTGAATACAACAAAGAAAATCAAATGCTCACTATTGTGGCTAAAACTGTAAACATTGTCGGTGATATTTATCAAACAGGCTTTTTAGAAAATACTGATGGAATTTTATCAGCAACGGATATTACTGATAAAAAATCTTCTATGCAGGCTATGAGAGATATTTATAACGGACACACTCACACAGGTAATCAAGGTTCGCCAACTTCTGCACCAAAGGAGGCTATGTAATGACGAATTTAAACGAAATTACCTATGTAGATTGGCAATATAAATTAAACGGAATCGGAAGTATTGCAGAGGGTGTTGAAGATATAAATCAATGCATCGCAGTTATTTTATCAACACAAAAAGGTTCTGTTCCTCATCGTCCGACTTTTGGTTCAGATATTTTGAAATATGTTGATTATCCTGTAAATATTGCAAAGGCAAATATTATAAGAGAAACCATTGATGCAATAACTTTATGGGAAAAAAGAGTAAAAGTTGATGCTGTAACAGTTGAGATTAATCAAACTCAAATAAATATAAAAGTTCAATGGTCATTAAATGATGGCAAAGTTTCAGATTCTGTGGAGGTTAATTTATGACACAACTTCCTGAACCTAATTTTATTGAAAGAAACCCTGAAACCATTACTAAAGAGTGGGTGGAACTTTATGAGAAAAAGTCTGGCAAAGTTCTTCAGC
>JAFXBO010000077.1 GCA_017521775.1 Clostridia bacterium
AGCAAGTATATTCTCTGGTAGTGAATGCATTTATCTGGCCACCTATTGCATCAATTTCATATGCAATTGTCTTTGCATCCCTTTTATCAGTACCTTTAAAAAACATATGCTCAATAAAGTGGGACATACCATTCTCATCTTTTGTTTCGCAACGGGACCCATTACCTACCCAAACCCCTATTGATACTGATTTCACATATGGAATTTCCTCCGACACAATTCTTATTCCATTTGATAACGTGGTGATTTTATGCATATAAAAACCCTTTCTAAATTTCAGGACGCCTTTTGGGCGTCCCTTAATTATTTATTTTCTTTGATATATTTAACTGCTTCGAATTTTGCATCTTCAACTGTCATTTCAACAGGAACTTCTGCAGTTCTTAACTTATATTCAACAATTCCCTCGCCGCATTTTTTACCAACGACAATTCTCAAAGGAATACCAATCAAGTCAGAATCCTTGAACTTAACTCCTGCTCTTTCTGCTCTGTCATCCAAAACAGCTTCAATTCCCTGCTTCTTTAAATCTTCATAGATTTCTTCGGCTAATCTCATCTGTTCCTCTTCCTTGTTGTTTACAGGAACAACCATAACCTCATACGGAGCGATTGCTACAGGCAACACTATACCATTATCGTCACTCATTTGCTCAATAGCTGCAGCAACACAACGAGTAACTCCAATTCCGTAACAACCCATTATAACTGTCTTTTGTTCTCCACTTTCGTCTGTGAACTTAAGTCCTAAAGCATCAGAATACTTTGTTCCAAGCTTAAAGATATGACCAACCTCTATACCTTGTGCAGTCTTTATAGGTTGTCCACACTTAGGACATTTATCTCCATCGGTTATAACTCTTATATCAGCAATTCTGTCCGGAGTAAAATCCCTGTTTATATTAACATTCTTATAATGATATCCTGTATCGTTTGCACCGATTATGAAATTCTTCATATTGGCTACCTCTAAATCAGCAATGACCTCTATTTCAAGTCCGATAGGTCCTGCAAAGCCAACATCAGCCTTTGTTATTTCTCTCACCATAAATGGCTCTGCCAATTCCAAATCATCAACACATCCAACAAGGTTTTTGAGCTTGACTTCGTTAATTTCTCTGTCACCTCTTACCATTGCAGCTATGTACTTATCATCAGCCTTATAAATTATTGTTTTGGCAAAGACATATGGTTCTGTTCCAAAAAATCCTACCAGTTCATCAATTGTGTGAACATTTGGTGTTTCAATCTTTTCCAAAGGCAAATCACCATCAGCAAATTCTTTTTCCTCAGGAATACATTGAGCTTTTTCATAGTTCGCTGCATATCCACAAGCATCACAATATGCAATTCCGTCTTCACCGACAGGAGATTTAACCATAAATTCCTGTGAGCCACTGCCACCCATAGCCCCTGAATCAGCATCAACTATTGTGAAATCCAGTCCAAGGCGTTTAAAAATTCTGCAGTATGCATCATACATCTTCTTATATGACTCATCAAGTCCTTCTTGTGTCATATCAAAGCTGTATGCATCCTTCATAACAAATTCACGGCTTCTCATAACACCGAAACGAGGTCTTCCCTCATCACGGTACTTTGTCTGAATTTGATATAGAGTCATTGGATATTCCTTATATGAACGCACCTCATTGATTACAGTCTGAGTAAACAATTCTTCGTGAGTTGGTCCAAGACAGAAATCTCTATCGTATCTGTCCTTTAGCTTGAACATACTTTGACCAAAAACATCCCAACGGCCTGATGCCTGATATGCTTCAGCAGGCAAAAGAGCTGACATCAAAAGCTCCTGAGCTCCTGCATTATCCATTTCCTCTCTTACAATTTGTTCAACTTTTCTCTCACATCGCAAACCCAAAGGAAGATATGAGTATATTCCTGCTGCAAGCTTTCTTATATATCCTGCTCTCATCATCAACTGATGGCTCTTAATTTCTGCATCTGACGGAACTTCTCTCAAAGTTGGCGCCAATAATCTTGACATTCTCATTTTTATACCCCTTTTTTATAATGTTTCTTTTTTTGTAAAATTATACAATCTGTGCTCCGCTTTGAATATCCTTAACAGTTGTTAAGACACTCAATTCTCCGTCATGCTCTGCTGATAAAATCATTCCGCATGATTCTAAGCCCATCATTTTTCTTGGCTTAAAGTTTGCGATAAACACAACATTTTTACCAATTAATTCCTCAGGTGTGTGATACTTTGAAATACCTGATAAAATTTGTCTTGTTTCACTGCCAACCTGCAATGTAAATCTCAAAAGCTTGTCAGATTTTTTAACCTTTTCACATTCAATGACTTTGCCCACTCTTATATCAAGCTTTTCAAAATCATCAAATTCAACAAAATCCTTAAATGGCTCAATCTTGATTTCAGGCTCTTGGGGTGCATTTTCAGCTGCAAGCTCTTCTAATTTTTTATCTGTATCTATTCTTGCAAACAATGGCTCTGCTGTGCCGACTTTTTCTCCAACCTTCATAATTCCGAACTTATGAGCACTTTCATATGAAATATCATCAGCACCAATCTGTTCTTTGATTGCATTTGCAGTTGCAGGCATAAATGCTGACAACAAAGATGCAATAATTCTGATTGTTTCCAAAAGGTTATAAAGAACTGTTCCGAGTCTTTGCTTTTGTGCTTCATCTTTAGCCAACGCCCAAGGCATTGTTTCATCAATATATTTATTTGCTCTGTTAACCACATTCCAGATTTCATCAAGGCTGTCTGCAATATGCCAGGTTTCCATCTTCTTAGTAACCTTTGAAATTGCTTCCAAAGCTACATTTTTCAAGTCTTCATCAAATTCACCTGATATTGTGTTATCCTGAATAACTCCGTCAAAATACTTGTTTTGCATAGCAACAGTTCTGTTAACAAGATTTCCCAATGTATTTGCCAAATCAGAATTATATCTTGCAATAAATGTGTCATAAGTGATATTTCCGTCTTGTGCAAACGGCATTTCGTGAAGTGAATAATATCTTACAGCATCAACACCAAAATGTCTTACTAAATCCTCAGCATAAATAACATTTCCTCTTGATTTTGACATCTTTTCTTCACCGAAAAGCATCCACGGATGACCAAACACCTGCTTTGGCAATTCTTCTCCCAATGCCATAAGCATAATCGGCCAATAGATAGTGTGAAATCTTAAAATATCCTTTCCAATAATATGCACATCTGCAGGCCAGTATTTGTTATATAGCTCTCCCTTTTTATCAGGATGATAGCCAAGAGCTGTTATATAGTTTGAAAGTGCATCAATCCATACATAAACCACATGGTTTGGATCAAACTCAACAGGAATACCCCACGAGAAGCTCGTTCTCGAAACACATAAATCCTGTAATCCTGGTTTTATGAAATTATTAACCATTTCTTTTTTTCTTGACTCAGGCTGAATGAAATCAGGATTTTCTTCAATATGCTTCATAAGTCTGTCCTGATACTTGCTCATTTTGAAGA
>JAFXBO010000078.1 GCA_017521775.1 Clostridia bacterium
CTTTGGAATTTCTTTTTATTGTTCCGAATGAAATATCACCATTATAAATGTCTTCCTGCATTTTCAATAGATTATTATTTAATGATGTTGCGTAGTTTCCGAGCTTCTTTAATGATTCATAATCTTTATCGCTTACTTTTTTTGAGTTAATCACATTCTGGCTTAGTGAGTAGGTATAATCTCCAACCTGTGATAAGAATTTTTCAGTTGCTTCGAGCTGGACTTCTGAAATAGGCAACTGTCCCAAGCACGCTTTTGCCGCACTTGTTTGTCTGAATAAATCTGATGAAATTGTACTCATCTGTGCTGCACTAGAAACAAGCATACTTTTTTGAAGTAATGTATCAATATCATCAACATAGCTTACAAGTTCATGAAAAGCTCTGTTATAATTATTTTCAACTGCTGTCTCCAGAGATTTTTTCTGAGTATAGAGATATCCTGAGAAAATTGCAAGAATAGCAATGATAATTGCTAAAATCCAATATATAATTCTATGTTTAGCTATTGTGTCGTTAGTCATAATATTTCCTTTCTATTTGCAAAATCTGTGTTTTCCGATTTGTTTTATAAATTGCCTTGACCATATCCATGAGCTTGTTGCAGTATCAGGATTGAAGTAATATATAGCACCACCTGTAGGGTCCCAACCATTCATAGCATCCTGACAAGCTTTATAGACTGTTGAGTTTTGAGCAATGGGGACATTAATTTGTCCGTCAGATACTGCAGTAAAGGCACCAGGTTGATATATTACGCCCGAAATTGAATTAGGAAAGGATGAGTGCTTAACTCTGTTTAATATTACTGCTGCAACTGCAACTTGTCCTTCATAAGGTTCTCCTCGTGCTTCACCATTAACTGCTCTTGCAATTAGTTGTGTGTCACTTGATGAGCGTGCAGTTTGTGCACCAGCATTTTGTGACATAATCGTAATTAATAGAGAAACTATAATTAAGACAAAAATGCAAGAAAATAAAATTACTTTGTTTTTTGATAATTTCTTCAAATTTATCACCTCATATGTTTATGTTACAAATATTTTGAGCAAAGATTAGTTCTTTTATGTATAGGAATTAACTTTTTTGACAAGAATTTCATCAAAATATGAAATGGAGATAAATATGAGAAAAATAATACTATTAACACTTTTATTATGTGAAATTATGATGATGGGGAATGTATATAGTGAAAATATTACAGATGAAATATCCGAGAGTTTGTTACGAATGCATATTCTTGCTAACAGCGACGAGACTTGCGATCAGGAGATTAAAATAAAGGTAAGAGATTATGTTATAGAATATATTAACGACAAAAATATGAAGAGTAAAAGTGATGTAATAAAATCTATTAGTGATATGAAGAGTGATATTGATAATTTGTTGAAAGAAAATGGTTTTAGATATAAGTCAGAAATTCTTATATCCAATTCAGAATTTGATACAAGATACTATTCTAATATTTCAATTCCTGCAGGAAACTATCAGGCATTAAAAATTGTTTTAGGAGAGGGAAATGGAAAAAATTGGTGGTGTGTAGCATATCCACCTTTATGTTTTACAGAATCTGTTACGGGCGAAATAAGCAGTAATGGAGATAAATTACTATGTGAGAGTTTAAATAATGAGGCATATAATATAATAAAAAACAAAAATGTGGAATATAGAATTAAGTTTAAATCTATTGAATTAATTAATTCTTTTTTCAAGAATAATTAATCAAAATTATTGACAAAAACATTTTTATAGTGTATAATTTCCGTGTTGTGCTGATGTAGCTCAGTCGGCAGAGCACTACATTGGTAGTGTAGAGGTCACGAGTTCGACTCTCGTCATCAGCTCCAAAAAAATAACCACTCGGATAGGGTGGTTATTTTTTTAATAAATATTATTTTGAATTAATTCCCAATATTCCACCAAGCATTCCTCCTGCAACATTAGCCAAAAGCATAGTTATTAGATTTATATTAAAATTAAAGCCTTTATTAGTAATAATTGATGATATAAGTATTAGTATAAAAAATCCTAATCCTACAAACATACCGTGGATTAACCCATTTTGCTGTACGCCTTTTGTTACAAGTAAAGCACCTATTAATGTACTTATAACTGTAGATGAAAACAATAAAACTGAAACTATTTTATCAGATATATCGATAAAATATGTTACAGTAGCGATAAGAACAATAAAAATTGCTGTTAAAATAATTGAGAATATTATACCTTTTCCGATACCTCTAAAGTTGATTTTATTTTTTTCTGACATAAAAAAACCTCCGTAATATATTGATAGTAATATATATTACGGAGAACTTTTAATTATGCATCTGTCTTGTCCAATGCTTCAATAGCATTTCTTTTAAATTTAATAAATGATTTATCATCAGGTGAACCAGGCATAGAAGATTCAATCCAGATATATTCATCTTTTATTTTTGCAACCTTACCACAGATACCACCGATTGTTACGACCTTATCGCCAACCTTTAGTGCATTTCTCATAGCTTGTTGAGCCTTTTGCTGCTTCTTTTGAGGACGAACCATCATAAAATACAATAGAGCAAAAATCAAAATCATTGGTAAAAAGCTTACAATCATTTCTGCCATTCCTGGCTGTTGAGCTGTTGCAGTAGTACCTTCTGCATATGCAATAATTGTTTCAAACATAATTTTCTTCCTTTCAAAATTAATATTAAAAAGTATTATACACTATATCATAATAAAAATCAAGTGTTTTATATATTATGAGGTAAAAATTTC
This sequence comes from Clostridia bacterium, assembly GCA_017521775.1. Classification (GTDB taxonomy): domain Bacteria; phylum Bacillota; class Clostridia; order UBA1381; family UBA1381; genus RGIG1988. The sequence goes on from JAFXBO010000078.1 coordinate 2,763, forward strand.
TTTACAATTTTTTTCTAAAATGATATAATAATTGTAATATACGAATGGAGAGGTTCAGTATGCTCAGGAAATTTTTAAGTTACTATAAACCACATAAAAAGATATTTGTTTTAGATATGCTTGCATCACTTTTAGTTTCATCAATAGGTATTGTATATCCTATAATAACCAGAAGTATGATAAATGACCTTATACCTAATAAGAACCTACGGATGATTTTAATTTGTGGCATATCATTGCTGTTGTTATATTTGATAAAGATGGGTTTAAACTATTTTATTCAATATCAGGGTCATGTTATGGGTGTCAGGATGCAGGCAAGTATGAGAAGTGAGATGTTTAAACATTTAGAAAAATTACCATATAGTTTTTATGACGATAATGAGACCGGTAAAATTATGTCACGAATGACAAACGATTTGATGGATATAAGTGAGTTAGCTCATCACGGACCGGAAAATATACTTATTTCAAGCATCGCTGTTTTAACATCATTTATATATCTGTGGAGCATTAATATGTGGTTGACATTGATTATATTTATTTGTGTTCCTTTTTTATTAATTATTGCAACTGCTCTCCGCGGTAAAATGAGGGCAGCGTTTAAAAAGAGCAGACAATCTATTGCTGTTATAAATGCTTCCTTAGAAAGCAGTATTTCCGGAATAAGAGTCACAAAGGCATTCACCAATTCAAAAAAGGAAGAAGAAAAATTTGAAGTGGGTAATGAAGAGTTTGTTAAATCAAGGTGCGAGGCTTATCATAGAATGGGGCAATTCCACTCAATGACAGCTTTTATAACTGATGTTTTTAATGTTATAATAATCATTGCAGGTGGATTTTTCTTATATAATGGCAAAATAAACTTTGGTGATTTTTCAGCATTTATCGTTTCTGTTAATTTGTTCTTATCTCCTATAATGACTTTAATTCAATTTATGGAGCAATATCAAAACGGAGTGACCGGGTTTGAAAGATTTTTAGAAATAATGAATACCACGACCGAAAAAGATTCTGAAAATGCAAAGGATGCAAAAAGATTGTCAGGTCATATTGAATTTAAAAATGTATCAAATTCATATAATGAATCTGCTGAAATACTAAAAAATATTTCATTTAAAATCAAACAAGGTGAAAAATATGCACTTGTTGGTCCAAGTGGTGGTGGTAAAA
>JAFXBO010000079.1 GCA_017521775.1 Clostridia bacterium
GATAAAATCGAAACAAGAAAGGGTGATATCAATGATTATTATTTTATTAGCTATTTTATTTGCTAACATCAAAATTGTTCCACAAGCATATGCGTATGTAATTGAGAGATTAGGTGCTTATGATAAAACTTGGTCCGTTGGAATTCACATTAAAATCCCAATTATAGACAGAGTTGCAAAGAAAGTTAACTTAAAAGAACAAGTTGCAGACTTTCCACCACAACCTGTTATTACAAAGGATAATGTAACTATGCAGATTGACACTGTTATATATTATCAGATACTTGATCCAATGTTATACACCTATGGCGTTGAAAGACCTATGATGGCAATTGAAAATTTGACAGCAACAACACTTCGAAATATTATAGGAGATCTTGAGCTTGATGAAACACTAACATCAAGAGACAGAATTAACTCAAGTATGCGTACTATCCTTGATGAAGCAACGGACCCATGGGGCATCAAAATTAATAGAGTGGAATTAAAGAACATTATCCCTCCAAGAGAAATTCAGGATGCTATGGAAAAGCAAATGAAAGCGGAAAGAGAAAGAAGAGAATCAATTCTTAAAGCAGAGGGTGAAAAGAAATCTGCAATTCTTATCGCGGAAGGTGAGAAAGAATCAGCTATTTTGAGAGCTGATGCAAGAAAAGAAACCGCAATTAAGGAAGCTGAAGGTCAGGCAGAAGCAATACTTGCTGTTCAGACTGCTATTGCAGAAGGAATTAAGAAAATTAATGAAGCAAATCCGTCAGATGCATACGTTGCATTAAAGTCCTTAGAAAGCTTTGAAAAGGCTGCTGATGGTAAAGCTACAAAAATTATTATTCCATCACAAATTCAGGGCGTTGCAGGACTTGCTACTTCAATAAAAGAATTATTAACTGATACTAAATAAGGAATGGCAGCGAATATTCGCTGCCTTTTTTATACAAAAAAATAACACCTAACATATGTTAAGTGTTATAATCTTTTAAATTAGCCATTAACCTTTGCTAAGATAAGAGCAAGCTGTGATTTCTTTCTTGCAGCTGTGTTCTTATGAAGAATTCCCTGGCTCACACCTTGGTCTAACTTCTTCACTGCTTCATTAAACAATGCGTTGATTTCAGCCTTATTTCCTGCCTCTGCAGCAGCTTCAAACTTCTTAACAGCAGTCTTTAATGCAGTTTTGTGCATTTGATTGATTAATGTCTTCTTAGCGATAACCTTTACACGCTTCTTTGCTGACTTAATATTTGGCATACTGTCCACCTCCATACAATTTAATAACATAATACTGAAATATTTTATCACATTAAAACAAAAATTGCAAGTCTTTTTTGTAAATATTTTAAAAAATATTAAATAAATTCTATTTTTTGTGGTTTTGCTATTAAATTATATAATTTTTTAATTCAAATTTGCTGTTACTTGTTCCTGTTTTTGCTTTAATTTTTCACTTATAATCCTTTCAAGAGCAAAAGAAAGCTCAGTCGGAACAACCTCTTCCCTTTTAATTATACCTATATATGATATTGCTTCTTCAACATCAAAAAAAACTCCCTCTATTTGTTTGCACTCACTCATATCAGGCTTTCCCGGAAATCTGTCTATTCTTAAAATTCCTATCCCATAGCTTTTTAATTTACTGTACCCAAACCCCACAGGTGTTTCCAAAAGGTAATATTTTAAAATCTTATATCCATTATTCCCATTCTCAATTACCACATCAGTACCAAACTGAATTTTTTTCATAATGTCATCCCTTTCACTCAAATATTCTCACCTAATCTATTATAATTTATTTAAGGTTCAAATACAAGAAAAAGAGTTCGCATAATATGACATCTTCTCCCCATTTTCTCATTTTATATTATATTTCGACTTTATATGTTTAAAAACAGATTATATTTTTCTTGTAATTTGTCAAAATATGACGATATGTGGTATAGAGAAATATTATAGTGAAAAAAATTTTTATAAAAAAATAGGAACGAGCACAGCTTGTCCCTATTTGGAAGAGCCGAATGGTTTAGATGACGC
>JAFXBO010000080.1 GCA_017521775.1 Clostridia bacterium
CTTATAAGGGATATATTTAATGAGGATAAGAAAAAAACTGCCCTGATTGGAACAAACGGATGTTATCTTGATAATGTATTGACCGATAATAACTTCACCACATCAACAACCCCAGAAGCACCTGAATTGTGGAGTATTTTAAAAAGTATGCACGAGCTTGGTGCAAATAATGCAGTTATGGAAGTATCCTCCCACGCACTTTCTATGGACAGAGTTTTAGGAATGAATTTTGATGTTGGAGTTTTTTCTAATCTCACAATGGACCATATGGATTTTCATAAAAATATGGAAAACTATTTTTTGGCAAAGGAAAAGCTTTTTGAAATGTCTAAAAAGTGTGTTATAAACACGGATGATGAATACGGCAAGAGACTTTACGAAAAATATAGAGAAAAATCAATTTCAGTTGGGTTAGAGAATGCAGATATATTTGCATCAGATATAAAAAATGAAAATAACAAAATAGAATTTTATATAAATGACAGAAACGAAAAACACTATGTCAAACTGAATTCATTGGGAGAATTCTCGGTCTACAATGCCCTTTTGGCTTATGGTGTTGCAAGAATTTCAGGAGTTAAGCCTCATATAATATGTTCTGCACTTTCCAAAGGCAGGGGCGTTAAGGGAAGGGCAGAAAGAATAGATATAAATGGGAAATTTAGTGTTGTTATTGATTATGCCCATTCACCTGACAGCCTCGAAAATATTATTAAAGCAGTCCGTGGAGTATGCAAAGGGAAGGTTATAACACTTTTCGGCTGTGGTGGAAACAGGGACGAGAGTAAAAGGGCCCGAATGGGAAAAATTTCAGGTAAATTATCTGATTATACAGTGATAACATCGGACAATCCGAGATTTGAAAATCCTATAAAAATATTAAAGGATATTGAAAAAGGGATTTTGGAAGAAACAGATAAGTATATAATAATTCCAAACAGATTTGATGCTATTGGTCATGCACTAAAAATTGCTAAAAGAGGAGATATTGTTCTTTTAGCAGGTAAAGGACATGAGGATTATATAATTGAGAAAAATAAGAAAATACATTTTGATGAGCGAGATGCTATAAAATATTGGACAGAAAAAATTGAAAGGACAGACGCAGATGGAGAAAATTACTGTTAATGAAATTGCCTTGGCAACAGGTGGAAAACTATTTTGTGAAGATAAAAATGCGATGATTAGTAGTGTTTCAATAGATTCAAGAAGCATATCAGAGGATACGCTCTTTGTTGCACTAAAGGGAGAAAAATCCGATGGTCATGACTATATTGAAAAAGCCTTGAAAATGGTGCTGTGGCAGTTCTTTGTGAAAAGGAAATAAGTTCCAATAAACCTTTTGTTGTGGTTGAGAATACTCAAAAAGCACTTGGACAGCTTGCAAAATACTATAAAAAGAAATTTAAAATTAAAACTGTTTCAGTAACAGGTAGTGTTGGGAAGACAACAACAAAGGATATGCTTTTTTCTGTTATGAACACTCAGTATCACACATTAAAAACAGAGGGTAATTTTAATAATGAGTTGGGATTGCCTCTTACAATATTTAAAATTAACAGCAGTCACGAGGCAGCAGTTTTGGAGATGGGTATGTCGGCATTCGGAGAGATAAGCTATCTTAGCGATATAGCAAAGCCTGATGTTGCAATTATAACAAATATCGGAATGTCACACATTGAGAATCTTGGCTCACAAGAGGGAATTTTCAAGGCAAAAACTGAGATTTGTGAGAATTTCAATCAAGATAATCTGTTAATTGTAAATGCAGATGACAAATATCTAAAAAAAGCTCTTGAGTTTAAGGGATTTAACGTTATAGGGTACGGAATTGAAACAGAATGCGATTATATGGCAAGAGATATAGAAAATCTTGGCCTTGGGGGGACAAAATTCACAACAAGTATATATAACCGTGATTACAGAATTCATATAAAAGTCCCTGGAGTTCATAATGTATATAATGCTCTGGCTGCAATTATTTGTGGTGTCTGGTATAATATTTCACCTAACAGAATAGTAGATGGAATTGAAAACTTTTCACTGACTGCTATGAGAATGTCAATTGAAAAGGTAGGAAGCTATACCTTGATAAATGATTGCTATAATTCATCGCCTGACTCTGTTAAGGCAGCACTAAAGGTTTTAAAAACTCAAAACACAAGAAAGGTTGCAATTTTGGGAGATATTCTTGAAATGGGTGATTATGCAAAAGATGCTCATTATAAATTGGGTAAAGAGGTTGTAGATAATAATATTGATTTGCTAATAACAGCAGGAGAGAATGCAAAATACATAGCAGACGGAGCAAGGGATTCAGGAATTAAAGAGGCTATAAGCTTTGATGATACAAATGCGCTTGTTGAGAATATTAAAAAGTTAATAAAAGAGAATGACAGCATCTTAATAAAAGCTTCAAGAGGAATGCATTTTGAGGATGTTGTTAATGAAATCAAATAACAAAAGAAAGGGAGCAGTAAAATGCCTAATTTTGATATCGGATATGTGATTATATTTTTAATGTCATTGTTGATTACACTTGTGACAGGTCCTGTTTTTATACCATGGTTAAGAAAATTAAAGTTTGGTCAGCAAATATTGGAGGAAGGCCCTTCGTGGCATCAGAAAAAAAGTGGGACTCCGACAATAGGCGGATTGATGTTTATTTTAGGAGTAGCTGTCAGTTGTGTGGTTGCAATTTTGGTAAAAGCTGATGAAAAATTATTGATAATGCTGATTACTGCTTTGGGATTTGGTGCAGTTGGATTTATTGATGATTACATCAAGGTTGTTAAAAAAAGAAATCTTGGTCTGACAGCTCTTCAAAAGTTTTTACTGCAGGCAGTTTTAGCAGTAGGATATGTTTTTGCACTTAATATGACAGGAAATCTTGATACAAAAATTTTGATTCCATTCACATCATTGGCAGTGACTTTGCCTTGGATTGTATATGTGATATTTATATTATTTGTTATATTAGGGACAGTAAATGCAGTCAATTTAACAGATGGTCTTGATGGCCTCGCAACAAGTATCACAATTGTTGTCAGCTTGTTCTTTGCAATAGTAGGACATATATTCTCGCAGTCCACTGCATATTTTGCACTTTCAATTTTAGGTGGATGTATAGGCTTTTTGTTCTTTAATAAATATCCTGCAAAGGTGTTTATGGGAGATACAGGCTCATTGTTCTTAGGCGGTGCAATATCTGTTATCGCAGTAGGGATGGAAATGCCATTAATACTTGTGATTGCAGGTTTTGTATATCTGTTTGAAACACTATCTGTTATTCTTCAGGTTGCATCCTTTAAGTTGACAGGAAAGAGAATTTTCAAAATGTCACCAATTCATCACCACTTTGAAATGTGTGGATGGAATGAGAAAAAAATCGTCAGAGTTTTTTCGTTGGTTAGCGTATTGTTGTGTGTAATATCATTTGTGGCATTATTACCACATATTAATATTTGAATTGAGGTTTAGTTATGGTAAACAGGAATTCACAAAGAGACAGGAGAACAAAATCGCATATTAATTCTCCAAAATCTCAGATAAATAAGACAAAAAAGAATAAAGTTGGAGAGATAGACTTCACTTTTTTAACTCTTGTAATAGTTATTGTTTGTGTCGGATTGGTTATGGTGCTTAGTGCATCATCTCCAAGAGCTTTAAGACTTTCAGGAGATTCATTCCATTTTTTCAAAAAACAACTGCTCTTTGCGATTATAGGTTTTGTGGGAATGGTTATAATTTCCCGTATTGATTATAAGAAATATGAAAAATATGTTGGTATTTTTATGATTGTCTGCCTTGTGTTATTAGCACTTGTTCTCATACCTGGAGTCGGTGTTATGCATAATGGCTCAAGAAGATGGTTAAAATTTCCAGGGTTTGAATTGCAACCATCAGAGTTTATGAAGCCTGTTATGGCTATGTTTATTGCAAAGATTATTCAGGAAAAAGCATATAATCCGAAAACATTAAAAGGAATTTTGAGGATTTGTGTATGGATTGGTATCACTGCAGTGCTAATGCTTTTGGAAACTCATTTGAGTGGTGCTATAGTGATATGTGGAATTGCTGCAGTTGTTATGCTTGCAGGTGGTGTTAAATTAAGGTACTTTTTGATGGCAGGATGTGCAATTGTGCCTGCAGGAATTTGGTATGTTATGAATGACCCTGTAAGAAGTAAGCGAATTATGGTTGCTCTAAATCCATTTCTGGATAAGCAGGGAACAGGATATCAGGCAGTTCAGGGACTTTATTCTATAGCATCAGGAGGTCTTTTTGGTCAAGGCTTGGGACAGAGCATACAAAAGACATCATTTTTGCCTGAGCCATACAATGACTTTATATTCGCAGTTGTGTGCGAAGAACTTGGACTTTTAGGTGCAATACTTGTTATAGCATTATTCTGTGCGCTGATAATAAGGGGTCTTATGATAGCCATTCACGCACCTGATGCATTCTCATCATTGACGGTTATCGGAATTATGTCACATATAGCAATTCAGACTTTGTTTAACATCTGTGTTGTTGCAACAATTATTCCTAACACAGGAATAACCTTGCCATTCTTCAGCTATGGGGGAACAGCGATTATTGTTCTTTTGGCAGAAATGGGAATTGTTTTAAACATATCAAGGCACAGAAAACGAAATAAAAACTGATAGGAGATAGAAATGAGAGTTTTATTTGCTGGTGGAGGAACAGGTGGACATATAAATCCTGCAATATCTATTGCCGATTATATCAAAAGTCAGGAAGAAAGCTTTGAGGCTTTATTTATAGGAACAAAAAGGGGACTTGAGACTAAGCTTGTTCCAAAGGCAGGATATAACATAGAATATATTGATATTCGTGGGTTTAACAGAAGAAATCTGTTGAAGAATTTTGAGGTTTTAAAGAAATTATCAGAATCTAAAAAAAGATGCAGAGAGATTATAAAGGAATTTAAACCTGATGCAGTTGTATTAACAGGTGGATATGTTAGTGGTCCTGTCGCAATGGCTGCCCATAAAATGGGAATTCCTGCAGTAATTCACGAGCAGAATGTTTATCCGGGGTTAACTGTTAAAGGCTCAATAAATTATGTTGATTATGTTTTGGTAAGTTTTTCCGAAACACTAAATTATATTAAGAAAAAGGAAAGATGCGTTTTAACAGGAAATCCTGTCAGAACTCAGATAATAAATGCAAAGAAAGAAATCTCAAGAAAAGAACTGGGACTTTCTGATAAACCATTTGTGTTGATTTTTGGCGGCAGTCTGGGAGCTCAAAAAATAAATGAAAATGTTGTGAAAATATTAAAAAGGCTTTCAGAGGATAATAAAATTCAATTATTATTCGGAACAGGCGAAAGAAATTATGAAGAAATAAAGGGACAGATAAAGGATATGAAATTATCCGATAATATTAAAATCGTTCCGTATATTGATAATATGCATCTTGCAATGGCAGCTGCAGATGTTGTGGTATCTCGTTCAGGTGCAATAACTGTAAGCGAAATTGCAGTTTTAGGAAAGCCATCAATATTAATTCCGTCGCCTAATGTTGTGAGAAATCATCAGGAGCAGAATGCAAGAGCTTTGGAAAAGGTTGGTGCATGCAGAGTTTTGTTGGAGAGTGAGTTAAATGAGGACACACTTTATGAAGCAATAAACTCTCTTGCAAACGATAAAAAAGCACAGGACAAAATGGCAGATAGTTTAAAAGAGGTTGCCTGTCCTGATGCATTGGAAAGAATTTATAAGGTTGTAAAAAAAATTACTAAAAAATAAGTGAGGATAAATATGAACATAGGAATGGTGTCATTGGGTTGTGCCAAAAATCAGACAGATGCAGAAACTATGCTTGGAATTGTCAGCGAATATGGACATAATATTGTGGCAGAGCCAGGGGAAGCAGATGTTATTGTGGTTAACACCTGTGGCTTTATTGAGAGCGCAAAACAAGAATCAATAGATGCTATACTTGAAATGTCTGAATATAAAAAAGATAAATGCAAAATTTTAATAGCTTCGGGCTGTCTTGCAGAAAGGTATAACGAGGAGCTTTTAAAAGAACTGCCTGAGGTTGATGCGATTGTCGGAACAGGGGATTATCATAAAATCTGTGAGGTTATAGAGGCTTGCAAAAAAGGTGAAAAGCCTGCATTGTTCGGAAATAAGGACTTTACACCTGATGACGATTTGCCAAGAATTTTATCAACTCCCGAATATACTGCCTATTTAAAAATTGCAGACGGGTGTGATAATAATTGCACATACTGTGCAATTCCATTGATAAGAGGAAAATTCAGAAGCAGAAGAATGGAAGATATAGTAAATGAAGCAGAAGAGTTAGCCCAAAATGGTGTAAAAGAACTGATTTTAATAGCTCAGGACACAACAAGATA
>JAFXBO010000081.1 GCA_017521775.1 Clostridia bacterium
AGTTCCCTCATATGCCCAAATGCATAAGGTTACATTATGGTCTATTCTTCCGTCTTCGTGTGCCTTATTCAATCTCTTTCTCATACCTGATAAGAAGTTTAACTGCTTATCTGTGCCATTTCCAAGCTTTTTACACTTTTCACACATACAGGTCTTTCCCCAGGTATCAAAAACCGATATAGTAAGTCGGTCTGCTTCATACCACAAAGTATTAATTCGGTCTATCAGTTCATCTGCAATATAGTCAAAAAGTTCTTCATTACTCATACAAAACTGAATATTTAAAGCATTTTCCTTTGTAATCTCTTCTTCATCATCAGTTCCGTACCAGTCTCTATGCTCTTCCCAGAAGGTTTTTCCGTTTTCTGTTCTGTTATCAGGATTTAAGATTGGCTCTAAGATATGTCCTCCATTATCAAAGCTCATTCCAAGCTTTTTCTGGAATTTTGCAGAGTAAGGTCTTGAGGCGGCAAAATTCATTCTGTTTCTTGCCATCCAAAGCCATAGCTTTGTTGAATCCTTCAACGCACCCTCAAATGTATAACCTCTTCCGATTGTCATTGAAGCCTTAAATGTTTTTTCCTTATCTATATTGATTATCTTATCTGACTTTTGGGGGATAACATCCTGTTCAAGACTTAACCAACGAATTCCCTGTAATCTTAAAAACTCATATGCTCCATATAATGCACCCGTTCTGCTTTTACCAAGTATCTTAATACCATCTGTAACAGGAGTCAGTGTGAACTCTGATTCTTCAAAGCTTTCATCCAATGCATCAATATAAATATTAAAGCATCCATCCTGAGTCTTATTTGAATAACTGGTCTTGATACCAATTTTTTCTAAATATGTAATTATCTCTGTTGCTGCAAATGAAATTGTACATCTTTTTGCTTCAAACAAATCTTTTCTGAAGTTAATATGAGTTTCATCATTTGCCCACAGATATAACTGCTCTGTTGTATTTTCATAATTTAAAACAATGTTTGCTTTCATAAAATAATTCCTTTCAGCCTGACACTTTATTGCCATTAGAAAATACATATTTGACATTAACGTCGTCGTCAAATATACATATATCAGCATCATAACCCTCTTCGATTTTACCTTTTTTAAGAGTTATATTCATCATTTTTAATGGATTAATTGTTGCCATTTTGATAGCTTCAACCATAGGCACGCCAATTCCAAGCATTGTTCTCACAAGTCTGTTGGCAGTTGCAATACTTCCTGCAAAAGCTTCCCTTGAAAGTAGCTTTGCCACACCATCCTCAACTATAATTGGTGTTTTATTATCCTCACTTCCTGAGAATCCTTCCTTTATATCGGTTCCGGCAGGACGAATTGCGTCTGTGATTAATGCAATGTTATCATAGTTTTTGAACTTGGTTACATATTTTAAAAGTGTAGGTGGAATATGACAACCATCAGCAATAATTTCAACATTCATATCGTCAATATAATATGCTGCCTCCAATACCCCTGCAACTCTGAAGCCTCCACGCCTTGTTATTGTGCTCATTGCAGAATAAAGATGTGTTATATGACGAAATCCCATATCATATGCCTTTACAACTGTATCAAAATCTGCATCTGAATGAGCAATACTCAAAACAATACCATTATCATTACAAGCTTTTGCAAAACCTTCAACTCCATCAAGCTCCGGTGCAACACTCCATCTTGCAATTTCTCCGTCAGCATACTCTATTATATGCTCATATTCTTCTGGAATAAAATTTCTCAACTTATCTGCTCTTTGTGCTCCTGCCTGATTTCCCGAAAGATATGGCCCTTCAAAGTGTAAGCCCAAAAGATTTGTTTTAATTCTTTCATCTTTTTTTGCTTTTTTATAAGAATCAATCGTTCTTTCCAGTCCAAGAGTATCTGATGAAAGTGAAGTTGGCATAACAGATGTTGTTCCGTGGAGAAGATGAATATTTAAAATCTTATAGAATGCATCTTCATCACTATCCATATAGTCATATCCTGCACCACCATGCTGATGAATGTCAACAAATCCAGGTGATACATACATTCCTTTGGCATCAATTTCCTCATAATCCCCACTTATCTGCTGCCCGTCAGGTATTATTTTCTCAATTTTACCATCCGAAATTAACAAAGACGAATTACTTAAAATTTCATCAGGAAGAATAATTCTTCCGTTTTTAATTATGTATTTCATAAGATTTCACCTTCTGATTATAGCTTTGAGGCACTATCCTTATCAAGGAACATATTTGCATCTTCATGATTTCTTAAAATTGTTGCAGGGCATTCTGTTGAAATTTCCCCATTCAACATTCTGTAAGCAGCATCTGCCTTTGTTGCTGCAGGAACTGTGCAAATAAGATGCTTAGCTGACATCAATGTTGGAACTGTAAGAGTCAATGCATATTCAGGAACATCATCAAACGTTGGGAAACATCCATCGTGAACCTGTTGCATACGACATATATCATCAAGCTCTACTGCCTTAATAACCTTTTTATCATTAAAATCAGCAACAGGAGGATCATTGAATGCAATGTGACCATTCTCGCCAATTCCCATCAAAACAATGTCAGGAGGATTTTGTCCCAACAAAGCTGCATAGCTTGCACAAGCCTCTTCAATTTCCATTTTTGCAGGAATTAAATTAACAGAGTTAAAATTAGCTTTTCCAAAAATGTGGTCTGTTAAAAACTCCTGGAATGATTGCTTATCGCCCATTCCCAATCCAACATACTCGTCCATATGGAAAGCATTGATTTTTGAAAAATCAATATCCATTTCCAAAAGGTATTTAAGTGTCTCATTTTGTGATGGAGCTGCTGCAAAAATAATATTTGCATATTCTTTTTCTGCTAAAACCTTTTTGATTGCCTCGCATGCACACTCTGCTGCTGCCTTTCCCATTTCATCTCTTGTGTCATAAACATTTGTTGTCAATTTGTCTGTTTTAATTGTTTTTAATAACATAACATACTTCTCCTTATACTTATTTTATTATTAAGACAAGTATATCATAATATAAATTAAAATAAAATTGCTTTTTTTATGATTATTATTGCAATTTATACTTTTATATGATATTATGTTTTATAATAGATATAAAGAGGAGTATATGGGTAATGTTTAACGAAAAAATAGGCGAAAGTATATTTGAAATTTCACATAAAATCACTGACAAACCAAAAGAAGATTATTACAATACTCACATCCATCAACACTGTGAGATTTTATTGTTCATAAAGGGAAATGCACACTATAATATAGACGGTCATCTATTTGAACCCAATCCATATGATTTGATATTCATTCCAAAAGGCACATATCATTGTCTGCTCCCTCAAAGTGATACAATCTACGAAAACTATGTAATAGATTTTAGTGACTCTCTTTTATCAGAAAACCAAAGTGAAAAGTTGTTCTCTGCACCTCTTATTTTTAACATAAAAAATGATACCGACTTAGTCAGATTTTTTACGCTTTTGGATTATTATTATGAAAAATATTCGTATGAAGATTTTTGCGAGTGTTCTTTATTGTTATTAAAGGAAATTCTTATTTATTGCTCTTACAGAGACAAATCTCAGCCACAGACTGACTATAAAACCAACAAACTAATAAACAATATTATTGATTACATAACAGAGAATATTGAAAAACCTATTACAGCAATTGATATTTCAAATCTTTTTGCATTCTCAAAATCGTACATACAAAATACATTCTCTCAGGTCATGCATATAGGAATAAAGCATTACATAATCCAAAAAAAGATATTTGCTGCACAAAATGATTTGATTTTGGGTTTATCCCCAAATGAGGTCGCAAATAAATATGGGTTTAGTGATTATTCAAGCTTCTTCCGTCACTACAAGAGAATTATTGGTTGTTCACCACGAAAAAAAGCATAAAAAAAGATATGTATTCACATATCTTTTTTATTTTGCTATAAACTTTTTACTTTGTATCATATAAACTAATCTTGCCATCATCTTATCGGATAAAAAGTGTCTTAAAAATACTACCACTCTCATAATAAATCCAGGGATAATTACCTGTTTTCCCGAAAACATTTTTGATATTGCATAGTTGGCTACATAATCACTTGTCAATATCAGGTACTTTCCTAACTTTTCCGTTCCTTTTCCAAAAGATACTTTTGCAACATCACTGAATTCTGTGTGGACAGGTCCCGGACAAAGAACACTTATTTTAACATTGCTCTTTTCTCTCCTCAATTCCTCTGCTGCTGCTTGTGTCAATCTGAGAACATATGCTTTAGAGGCATAATATGCACCAAATAACGGACCGGGAAAAAATGCAGCAAGAGATGCAACATTTAGTATATATCCACTGTTTCGTTTCTTAAACTCCTTTAAAAACAGCTTTGTCAGTGTATGAACAGCGCATACATTTGTTTCAATCATTTCTATTTCCCTGTCTAAATCAGAAGAACATAAATCTCCAAACACCCC
>JAFXBO010000082.1 GCA_017521775.1 Clostridia bacterium
CCAGCTTTTGCGAAAGAGCATTAACTACTGATGAACCAACACCGTGCAAACCACCTGAAACCTTATATCCTCCACCACCGAACTTTCCGCCTGCATGAAGAATTGTTAAAACAACTTCAACTGTCGGAATTCCCTGTTGAGGATGAATTCCAACAGGAATACCACGGCCATTATCAGTTACAGTTACAGAATTATCCGGATTTATTTCAACAATAATCTTATCACAATAGCCTGCAAGAGCTTCGTCAATAGAGTTATCCACAATCTCATATACCAAATGATGTAAACCTGGAGATGCAGTTGAACCGATATACATACCCGGACGCTTTCTTACAGCATCAAGTCCTTCCAAAACCTGTATTTGGTTTTCGTCATATTTTACTTCATTTCTCTCATCCATAGTTTTTCTCCTAATACTAAAAAATCATTTTTCCCAAATCGGAACGCTTATAAATTGTCTGTGACGAAACAGATGATATGTAAACCTTATTTTGTCCGTCACAATTAACCACAATATATGATTTTGGCAAATCGTCACAGATGTCTATGACCTCATCATTTTTTTGAGCCATAGTCAAAAAATCACGACTTTGCTTTGATATTGTGGTGTTGTCCATATCAAAAACTGCAATGATATCTGTTTTTCTCACGACAACATCATTTCCGATATGCAAAAACACTGTTTTTCTCCTCCTGTTTAAGCATTTTTAAAACCTTAAAAAATACTTAAAATTACTAATCCAATTCTATCTAATATTATACACTATTTTTATAAAAAAAGCAACACTTTCTTACGCTTTTTAGCTACATTTTTTGAATATTTTTTATGTTATTTAAAAGCACACAAATTTATTAAAAAATAATATCATATAATGGATAAAAAAAGGAGATTTGATATGAAAAATTTAACTGTTTGCGATATGCACTGTGACACCTTAACCAAGGCATTTGACAAAAAGAAATTATTGTTTTCAAATAGCCTCAATGTAAATCTCAAAAACCTTAATCAATATCACTCATACACACAGTTTTTTGCAGTCTTTATTTCCCCACAATATTATAGTAATCCTAAAAAAAGATGCTTTGATGTGATAAACTATATGTATAATCAAATAACTAAAAACCACGAAAAAATAACCATATGCAAAAATCTTAATGATATTAATAAAGCTATAAATGACAATAAACTGTCAGCCTTTTTATCTATCGAGGGCGGAGAAGCCATAGAAGAGCTTAACGATTTAAAAACTTTTTACGATTTAGGAGTCAGAATGTTAACTCTTACCTGGAATTTTGACAACCATATTGCAGGTGCAAATGGCAGTAATATAGGGCTTTCTTCATTTGGTAAAAGTGTTATAAATAAAATGAATGAGTTGGGAATGATTGTAGACCTTTCTCACTCAAGCATAAAAACATTTTTTGATGTTTTGGAAATCACAGATAAACCAGTTGTATTAAGCCACTCAAATTCTTACACAATTTGTCCACACCAAAGAAATATAACAGACGAACAATTTAAAGTTCTAAAGCAAAATAACGGTTGCGTAGGAATTAATTTTTATCCGGATTTTTTAACCAATTCAAAAAAAGCAGAAATATTTGATATTGTCGCTCACATTGAATACTTTTTGTCATTAGGTGGAGAAGATAATATAAGCATTGGCTCTGATTTTGACGGAATAGACTATATCGCAACAGGTATAAAATCCCCGACGGATGTTTACAAAATTTTTAATTTACTATCCCAAAGAGGAATTTCCGATGAAGTAATCGAAAAAATTGCATATAAAAACATATATCGGATTATCGGTATTTGTTTATAGTTTTAGAATTTTTGAATAATTTTAATAAAGTTCTTGCATTTTTTGGTAAAATGATGTATTATATTATAGATATATTTATTTATAATGCAATTTAAATTTATTTTTCATTCAAAATGACGGAGGTTTAGTTATGTTATCAATGAAGGCAAAGGGCATAAGTCCCTCACCAACTCTTGCAATAGACGCAAAATTCAAGGAAATGAAAGCTAACGGAGAGGATGTTGTTGGTTTCGGCTGCGGCGAACCAGACTTTGACACTCCACAGCACATTAAAGATGCTGCAATAGAAGCAATAAATAAGGGTATGACAAAATATACTCCTGCAGCAGGTACTCTTGATTTAAGAAAGGCAGTTGCAAAGAAATTTAAAGACGAAAACGGTCTTATATATGCTCCTGGAGATATTGTCATTTCAAATGGCGCAAAGCATTCACTTGTAAATGCGTTTATGGCAATATTAAATCCTGGGGACGAGGTTATTATTCCTGCACCATTCTGGGTAAGCTATCCTGAAATGGTAAAAATTGCAGACGGAATTCCTGTTATCTTGAATACTTTAGAAGAAAACGATTTCAAGGCAACTGTTGAGGATTTTGAAAAAGCACTTTCTCCAAAAACAAAGGCCATTATCATAAACAGCCCTTCAAATCCTACAGGTATGATATACTCAACCGAGGAATTAAAGGCTATTGCAGATTTTGCAGTCCGTCATAAGCTATATGTGATTTCTGATGAAATTTATGAACATTTAATCTACGAGGGAAAACACACAAGTATTGCTTCATTTAATGAAGAAATCAAAGCATTGACAATAGTAATTAATGGTGTTTCAAAAACATATGCAATGACAGGCTGGAGAATTGGTTATGCTGCAGCCAGCCCTGAAATTGCAAAGATTATGGCAAATGTTCAGTCCCACGCTTCATCAAACCCTAACTCAATCGCTCAGGCTGCTACTGTTGCTGCTTTGGCAGGTGGTATGGAAGAGGTTGAAATGATGAAAAAACATTTTATCGAAAGACGAGATTATATGATTGAAACAATTAATTCAATTGACGGAGTTTCCTGCAAAAAACCTAATGGTGCATTCTATATTATGATGAGTATAAAAGGACTCATTGGCAAGGAGCTTTATGGAAAGGTAATTAATAATGCAGACGATTTTGCAAATATATTCCTTGATAAAGCAAAGGTTGCAGTTGTTCCGGGAACCGGTTTCGGAGCTCCTGAATATGTTCGCTGGTCATATGCAACAAGTATGGAAAACATCAAAGAGGGATTAGAAAGACTTAAAAAGCTTATAAATAACGAATATTAATATTAAATATGCTACACAATGTGTAGCATATTTTTATTTTCAAGTAATTTATAAAACCCCATCCGAATATTATGTAAAGTAGTACACAGGAGGGGTTTTATGAAAATCAAAGGTTATATATTAAACAGTAAAAATTACATATTCCAAAAAACATTATTAATGCTATTGATTTATATTACAGGAATCTCAGCAGGTGCAATATATTGTACAATTATTGCATCTCAGTTTGACGATTCGCTATATTCATACCTCTTAAATTTCTTTGGAAAAATCAAAGACGAGCTTCCATATCTTGACACCTTCAAAAGCTCTATTTTTAAAAATATACGCCTATTCCTCATCCTTTTCATATCCTCATACTTTCGCTTAGGCGCAGTTTCCATAATTGCAACTGTAGGTATAAGGGGTTTTGTTGCAGGATTTTCCTCAGGCATATTTATTAAATACTATAGCGTTAAAGGACTTTTGTTATCCCTTTCCTCACTTTTTTCAAGTCTTTTATTCTTACCCTGCTTTCTCTTCTTTGCATCAGCATCATTTATAATGTCTTCTGACAGAAAAATGTCCGATAACTTACAAAAGCGAAGATATGTCCTATTGGCAATTTGCACTCTTACCATATTTTGTGCAAGTTCCCTTATAGATTCATATATAACCACAACATTTATGAAGCTTATATCTCCCTTTTTTACAAATTAATAGTTTATTACCCAAAAATTTATCTATTTTTACATAAAAATATTTTCCCCTACACCTATACAAACGAAAATTGTTGTGCTATAATTAAAAAGCACTGCTTTGAGGTTTACATAATATCACTTATATTTATTAGGAGGTATTTATGCTTAAATATGTTGATGCCTTTGCCATTTTTATGGATAACACAAGGCATAAATCGTCGAATACAATACAATCGTATAAACGCGATGTTTCACAATACATAAAATATTTAAATTTAAACGGTATTACAGATATATCAAAAACCACACAAAAAACCGTAGCATCCTATCTTGATACTTTAAAAACTCAGGGAAAAGCCTCATCAACAGTATCACGAACTCTTGCATCCTTAAAGTCTTTTTATATGTTTATGTCAGAGGAAAACTCTCAAATTGCAAACCCAATAAAAAATCTTGAAGCTCCACATGTTGAGAAAAAGCTCCCAAAGATTTTGTCAACAAGTGATGTAGATAGACTCTTAGAACAACCGTCTCAAAAAGAGCCAAAGGGTATCAGAGATAAAGCTATGCTTGAATTGTTATATGCAACAGGAATAAGAGTTTCTGAGCTTATTTCACTAAAAGTAAGTGACATTAACTTATCAATAGGGTTTATTAAATGTCACACAGATAAAAAGGAACGATATATACCAATCGGAAATATTGCAAAAACAGCTTTAAAAAAGTACATAAATGATGCAAGACCAATTTTGGCGACAAATGATAATGAGGATGTTCTTTTTGTTAATCGCAACGGTTCTTCTCTTTCAAGACAAGGCTTCTGGAAAATAATTAAGCAGTATTCCGAACAAGCGAGAATTTCTGCTGACATAACCCCTCATACCATAAGACATTCATTTGCAGCACATCTTTTGGAAAATGGTGCTGATTTGAAGTCCATTCAGGAAATGCTGGGACATTCTGACATATCATCAACACAAGTATATTCTCATCTTGTTAAAAGTAAAATAAAGGATGTTTATGCACGTTCACATCCAAGAGCATAAAAAAAGGCTGTTGTTTTAAACAACAGCCTTTAATTTATATCAGCTAAATCTTTTTGATAACTCATCAAGCGACCTTTGTGCTATCATTCTGTATCTTTCCTCTTTCTTTGCCCTAACTCTTTGGGAAAGTCCCTCAATTATTCCAAAGTTTGCACTCATTGGCTGTAATTTATCAAGACTGCCTGATGAAATATAAAGTGCCAATGCACCTATGCAATTTTGGGGCGACGGTTCAAAAAGCTCATCACCATTTATCATTCTTGCCATATTAAATCCTGCCATCAAGCCAGATGATGCAGACTCAACATATCCTTCAACACCTGTTATCTGTCCTGCAAAAAATACCTTTTGATGCTCCTTCATACGATAGAATCTGTCAAGAATTTTTGGACCTTGGATATATGTGTTTCTGTGCATAACACCATATCTTACAAATTCGGCATTTTCTAATCCTGGAATCATAGAGAAAACTCTCTTTTGCTCTCCCCATTTGAGATTTGTCTGAAAGCCAACCATATTATAAAGAGTTCCTTCTTTATTGTCCTGCCTTAATTGAACCACTGCATAACTATCATCTTTGCCTGTCTTTGGATTTTTAAGACCAACAGGCTTAAGTGGTCCGAAAAGAAGTGTTTCAAAACCTCTTTTTGCCATCACTTCAACTGGCATACATCCCTCAAACACCTTTTGATTTTCAAAGGACTTTAAAGGCGCAGTTTCTGCATTTATAAGTTCATTATAAAATGCCTCATATTCCCCTTTAGTCATAGGACAGTTTATATAATCTGCAGTTCCCCTATCATATCGTGCAGCATAAAACACCTTATCAAAATCAATACTATCCTTTTGTATAACAGGCGCTGCAGCATCGTAAAAATACATATTCTCACTGCCTGTTAACCTCAATATTTCCTCGGATAATCCATCAGATGTCAAGGGTCCTGTTGCAATTATTGTATATTCATCGACATCAATGGCTGTTACTTCATCATTAATAACATTTATCAATGGTTCATTTTTGATTTTATCGGTTATGAACTCGGAAAAAATATCTCTGTCAACTGCTAATGCTCCCCCTGCAGGCACACTTGATATATCTGCAGCCTGCATCATTAAGGAGTCAAACAATCTCATTTCCTCTTTTAAAAGTCCACAGGCATTTTCAATTCTTGACGCCTTTAGTGAATTTGAACATACAAGTTCTGCAAAATAATCCTTCTGATGCGCAGGAGAAAATTTCTTTGGTTTCATTTCATACAAGTCAACCGAAATCCCTGCTCTTGCCAATTGCCATGCAGCCTCACAGCCAGCCAA
>JAFXBO010000083.1 GCA_017521775.1 Clostridia bacterium
CGCCATAGTGCGAACATCTTCGCAAACCATAAAAAAATTAAATCACCGACTGAATTGTTTCAGTCGGTGATTTTTTATTACCTAATATGCTTTTTTACAACCGTCTTATATTTTAGCGTTTGCTGTCTTTAGAGTAACATCGTGATATCCACCCTCAATGATACTTGTTGAAGAAACAACAGTTAATTTTGCATTCTCATGCAAATCAGGAATGTTGATAACACCACAGTTACACATTGTTGACTTAACCTTATACAAGCTTTTTTCAACATTATCGTGAAGACTACCTGCATATGTTACATATGAGTCAACGCCCTCCTCAAATGAAAGCTTTGATTTTCCGCCAAGGTCATATCTTTGCCAGTTTCTAGCTCTGTTTGAGCCTTCACCCCAGTATTCCTTAACATATGTTCCGTTAAGGTTAACCTTGTTGGTTGGGCTTTCGTCAAATCTTGCAAAATATCTTCCAAGCATAACGAAATCAGCACCCATAGCCAAAGCAAGAGTTATGTGATAATCGTGAACAATACCACCGTCTGAGCAGATAGGAATATATATACCTGTCTTTTCATAATATTCATCTCTGGCTTGTGCAACTTCAATCACTGCAGTAGCCTGACCTCTTCCGATACCCTTAGTTTCTCTTGTGATACAGATTGAGCCACCACCGATACCGATTTTAATGAAATCAGCACCTGCTTCTGCAAGGAACATAAAGCCTTCTCTGTCAACAACATTTCCTGCGCCGACCTTAACGCTGTCACCATACTTTTCTCTGATAAAGTCTATTGTTTGCTTTTGCCAGATTGAGTAGCCTTCTGAAGAGTCAATACACAAAACATCTGCACCTGCTTCAACCAAAGCAGGAACTCTCTTTTCATAATCAAGTGTATTTATACCCGCACCAACCATATATCTCTTTTCGCTATCCAAAATTTCATTAGGATGCTCCTTATGGCTTGTGTAGTCCTTACGAAATACGAAATACAAAAGCTGTTGTTTGTCATTTATAATAGGAAGGGAATTTAGTTTGTGTTCCCAGATAATATCATTTGCTTCTTTAAGAGTTGTATTCTCAGGAGCAGTTATTAAGTTTTCAAACGGAGTCATAAACTCTGTTACAGGCACATCTGTACTCATTCTGCTGACACGATAATCTCTGCTTGTTATAATTCCCAAGAGCTTACCATTAGCAGTTCCATCATCAGTTACTGCAATAGTTGAATGGCCTGTTTCCTCAACAATTTCCAAAACATCTGCCAAAGTGCTTGCAGGTGATAATTGAGTATCACTCACAACAAAGCCTGCCTTGTGGCTTTTAACTCTTGCAACCATAGCTGCTTCGTCCTCAATTGACTGAGAGCCATAAATGAAAGACATTCCACCCTCTTTTGCCAAAGCTATTGCTAAAGTATCATTTGATACTGACTGCATTATTGCAGATACCATTGGAATATTCAAAGAGATAGGACATTCCTCCTCACCCTTTCTATATTTAACCAAAGGTGTTTTTAATGATACATTTGCAGGTATGCACTCTCTTGAAGTGTATCCTGGTATCAAAAGGTATTCGCTGAATGTTCTTGATGGTTCGCTATAATATTTTGCCATTTTTTATTCCTCCCTATTATTTAAAATACTTAACTGCAGATGAGAACATATTGATATTATACTCTCCGCAAACATTTTTGTAAAGATTATCTCCAATTCTTTCTGAGTGTCCCATCTTACCGATTATTCTTCCGTCAGGCGATGTGATACCCTCAACAGCCATATCAGAGCCGTTCGGATTGAATCTTATATCGTTTGTAGGGTTGTTATCAATATCAACATATTGAGTTGCAATCTGACCGTTTTCAATCAATTTCTTCATCAAATCATCATTACAGATAAATCTTCCTTCACCGTGGGAAATTGCCACTTTGTAAACATCCCCCACATTTGTTTCTGCCAACCAAGGAGATTTGTTTGATGCAACCCTTGTTCTTACAATTCTTGACTGGTGTCTGCCGATTTTGTTATATGTCAAAGTAGGACAATTTTCATCGGCGTCAATAATTTCTCCAAATGGCACAAGACCTAATTTAATAAGTGCCTGGAAACCATTACAGATACCTGCCATCAAACCATCTCTGTTTTTCAAAAGCTCATTAACGCTTTCCTTGATTTGTGGGTTTCTGAAGAATGCTGTGATAAACTTTCCTGAACCATCAGGCTCGTCACCACCTGAGAAACCACCAGGAACAAATATGATTTGTGACTCTTTAATCTTCTTTGCAAATGCTTCAACTGAATCAGAAACACCCTGTGCAGTTAAATTGTTTATAACAAATATTTCAGCCTCTGCTCCTGCTCTTTCAATCTGCTTTGCAGTATCGTATTCGCAGTTTGTTCCAGGGAATACAGGGATTAATACCTTAGGCTTTACAACCTTTATTTTTGGTGAAACTCTTGTTTCTGCTTTATATGAGATTGTCTTTGGCTCATCGCTCTTTTGTTCTATATTACAAGAGAACACAGGTTCTAACTTATCCTCATAAAGCTTTTCTATTTTCTGCATATCCACTTTTTTGTTTTCAAAAGTGATTGAATATTCGCTGACAGTTTTTCCGATTAATTCACCGAAATCACAATCATCAGTTGTTTCCAAAACAAAAGCTGTGTATGAGTAATCAAACAATTCTTTTTCGGAAATATTATTAATCTGGCAACCAACTCTATTTCCCATTGTCATCTTCATAAGACCTTCTGCGATACCTCCAATAACAGGAGTGTATGCACTGATTATCTTCTTGTCTTTTATAAGAGCATATATTTTCTTTGAAATTTCCAGGAATTCCTTTGAATCAGGCAATCCCTTTTCATTCATTTTTGCTCGGACTAGTCTTATAGTTGAGCCTGCTTTTTTAAACTCAGGAGATATGATGTCATCTGTGTTTCCAACTGTCACTGCAAAGGAAACCAATGTAGGAGGAACATCTATATCTTCAAAGCTACCACTCATTGAGTCTTTACCGCCAATTGCTCCAAAGCCTAAATCCATTTGAGCCTCAAACGCTCCCAATAAAGCTGCCAAAGGCTTGCCCCATCTTTTTGGATTTGTTCCAGGTTTTTCAAAATATTCCTGGAATGTTAAATAACAATCATCTAAAGGTGCGCCTGTTGCAACTAATTTTGCAACTGACTCCATAACTGCAAGATATGCACCATGGTATGGACTTTTTTCTGTGATAAATGGGTTATATCCCCAAGCCATAACTGAACAGGTTTTTGTTTCCTTTGTGAGCATCGGAATTTTTGCAGCCATAGCCTGAGTTGGTGTCATCTGATACTTTCCACCGAATGGCATCAAAACTGTGTTTGAGCCGATTGTTGAGTCAAATCTCTCAGATAACCCTCTCTTTGAGCAGACATTTAAATCTTCTGCAAGATTTTTTATCTTTTCTTCAAAATCACCATTTACTGACTTAGTAAAGTCTTCTGCTTTTGAAATTGTTATGTTAATGTGCTTTTCTGCACCGTTAGAATTCAAGAAATCTCTCTTTATGTCAACAATGTTCTTGCCATTCCATGTCATCACAAGTCGAGGCTCTGCCTGAACTGTTGCAACGATTGTAGCCTCAAGGTTTTCTTCTTTTGCAATTTCTGAAAATCTCTTGGCATCCTTTTCTTCAACAACAACAGCCATTCTTTCCTGAGATTCACTGATTGCAAGCTCTGTTCCGTCAAGACCTTCATATTTTTTAGGAACTTTATTCAAGTCAATGTGAAGTCCGTCTGCCAATTCGCCGATTGCAACGCTTACACCACCTGCGCCAAAGTCGTTACATCTTTTTATAAGTCTTGATGCTTCAGGATTTCTGAATAGTCTTTGCAATTTTCTCTCTTCAGGAGCATTACCCTTTTGCACTTCTGCTCCGCATTTTTCCAATGAGTCTAATTTATGTGATTTTGATGAGCCTGTTGCACCACCACAACCGTCTCTTCCTGTTCTTCCACCCAAAAGGATTACAACATCACCGGGAGCAGGAACTTCTCTTCTCACATTTTCTGCCGGCACTGCTGCAACAACTGCACCAATTTCCATTCTCTTTGCTTTATAACCATCGTGATAAATTTCATCAACCTGACCTGTTGCAAGACCAATCTGGTTACCATATGAGCTGTATCCTGCTGCTGCAGTCTGAACAATTTTTCTTTGAGGTAATTTACCCTTTATTGTGTCCTCAACACTAACCAACGGGTCAGCAGCACCTGCCACTCTCATTGCCAATGCCCGGCCGCATCTTC